>JADFSR010000010.1 GCA_022560615.1 Gemmatimonadota bacterium | reverse complement strand
GCCTGTGAAGCATCTGGGGCTAGCCCGTAGCCACCGGTTCCCGGACTGAAGGCTCGGACGCGGTATCCGCGGCCACGCCCGCCTCGACCTGCTGGCGGTACGACTCGAGCGAGACGATGCCGCGCTCGAGCCACTCGAACTCGCCGCCCAGGAACCGTCTCGCGATACCGTACGTTGCTTCGTCGTCGTTGTTGAACATGGCGTCGAAGCGCGCCGCGATTCGGCGTCGAGCGTGCCGGCAATAAAGGTCCGCGAGAGCGGTCGCCCCCGTCTCATCACTGCCTCGATCCGTGAGCATCTTCGCGCGCACGAGGGAGGCCGTCATGACGAAGAGGTCTGCCCCGATATCGACGATCCGGCCGAGCACCGCTTGGCGTTTCTCGAGCGCGGGCCCGAAGCGGACCATGGCGTGGAAGGTCGAACGAGCGAGCCTGCGAGAAGTCCGCTCGACGAAACGCAGATGGCCTGCGAGCGGGCCGAAGGATGCGTAGCGCGGCCAAAAGCTCCAGCCGAGGAAACGCGTCGGGTACCACCAGGCGTAGTGCACGCCCGACCTGAAGAGCGCGGCCAGCTTCTTACCTGCCGACGCTTTCGGGTCGATGAGGGCGCCCGCGATGCTCAAATGTGTGTCCACGGCCTCGCGGGCGATGAACAGCCGCATGATTTCGGAGGAACCCTCGAAGATCGTGTTGATGCGCATGTCGCGGAGGTAGCGCTCGATTGGGTACGGCGTGTCTCCGCGCGCGAGCAACGAGGCATGGGTCTCGTAGCCGCGGCCTCCTCTGACCTGCAGCGCGTCGTCCACGATCTGCAAGCCGGTTTCAGATGCCCACAGCTTCGCGATCGCGGCTTCGAGTCGAATGTCGAAGGTCTTCGCGTCCGCCATCCCCGAGGTGAGCTCGACCACCGCCTCCATGGCGAACGTCTCAGCGGTCATCCTGCCGAGCATCTGTGCGATCGCGTCGTGCTTGCCCACCTGACGGCCCCACTGGACGCGGGACCCAGCCCAATCTCGGCACATCTCGAGTGCGCCCTTGCCGGCCGCCGCGCAGAATGCGGGCAGCGCAAGCCGGCCGGTGTTCAGCGTGATGAGCGCGAGCTTCAGGCCCTTGCCCTCTGCCCAAAGCAGATTCTCGCGCGGAACCCTCACGTCCGTGAAGCGAATGACTCCGTTCGAGAGTCCGTTGAGGCCCATGAAGGTGCACTCGCGTACGGTCTCGACTCCTTCCCACTCGGTCTCGACGATCAACGCAGTGATCGGCTTGCGCCGAGAGCCTTCGGGAGTCGGCGTGCGTGCCATGACGACGATGATGTCCGCCCGCGGCCCGTTCGTCGTCCAAAGCTTTTCGCCGTTCAGGATCCAGTGCGATCCGTCCTCGGAGAGTATTGCGGTCGTGGACATGTTCGCGGGGTCCGACCCCACGTTGGCCTCGGTGAGCGCGAACGCAGAGAGCGCTCCCCCGGCGAGCCGCGGGAGGTACCGTTGTTTCTGCTCGTCTGTCCCGAACTCCAGGAGTGGCCCCGGTACGCCGATGCTCTGGTGCGCCGATAGGAACGCCCCGGTCGAGCCGCAGCGCGATGAGACGATCTCCAGTGCGCGATTGTATGAGAGCTGGGACAGCTCGAGTCCGCCATACTCGCGTGGGATCTTGATACCGAACGCGCCTAGCTTCGCGAGTCCGTCCAGGACTTCTTGAGGGACGTGGCGGTCGCGGTCGATCTGGTCGCCGTCGATGTGATCTCGGGAGAACGCCTCCAGCTTCGCGAGGAAATCCGCCGCCCGCTCCTGCTCTTCCGGGTCAGGCACGGGGTGGGGGTGGATCAGATCCAGCTCGAATCGCCCTTCGAAGAGAGAGCGCGCGAAACTGCGCCGTTCCCAGTCCTGCTCGCGAGCGTACTCGGCGACCTCACGGGCCTCGAGTTCGGTGGCGAGCTTCTTGTCGTTTGCCATGTATGTTTCCGCGGTGATGGGCGCGTCCGTCCGCGAAGCCGGGAGGTGCCTGACGGGAATCGTTCCTAAAGCTAACTACGGGCCCAGATAGAGTGGCCACCGACGAGGCTCTATTCGTCGTCTTGCAGGAACTCCAAGATCTCCTGGCCCCGTGCCTCGGCGTCAGCCTCTCCGACCTCCATCAGTTTCTGGAGATAGTCGGGTTGGAAGAGTATCAGGCTCAAGAAGTCGGGGCTGCGCGCCTGTTTCGTTCCCAGTCCGCGCGTGAGGAAGCGAAAGGCCCTGGGCAGCTGGGGCTCGTACTCGTACGCGAGCCTCCCCAGGTCCATCGACGGTCGCAGCTTCAACAAGCGGACCGGCTTGAGGCCGTCCCGTTTCTCGGGGGGCAGGCGCTCGAGCAGCCGGTTGAGCCGCTCGAGCCGTAGAGCGTCGTTGTCGAGCAGGTCGAGGAAGATCGAGTTCATCAGGATGCCCGCGACCTGAGCTGGGGGAGGGTACGCCAAGACGGTGGGCTCCTCCGCCTCGTGCTCGCTGCCTTCGTAGCGGGTCGAGATCGCGAGGATCCTTCGGGCTCCCAGGTGCAGCGCTGGCGAGAGAGGAGCGGTCAGACGGATGCTACCGTCGCCGTACCACGCGTTTCCGAGTCGGACGGCGGGAAAGATGAGCGGCAGCGCGGCGGAGGCCATCACGTGCTCGACGGTCATCACCGCGTTCACGGCCCTCCGCCGGGCGCGCTGCCACTCGTGGATGTCGGATCCCTGCACCCAGGTGACCGATTGCTGGGTCGAGTAGCTCGACGTGCTGATCGCGACAGCCTTCAACGAACCACGCTCCAGATTGTAACGCACGCCCGTGAGCTCGCCGTCGACGGCGTGCAGCACCTCGGTCAGGTAGTTCCGGAGAGGCTGTGTGTCGACCAGCCCCCTCACTCGCGGTGCACCTCCCATGCCCCCGGATGCCAGCTGGCGCAGCCACCGAAAGCCGTTCATGGTGAGCGAACGGATATCGACGCAGAAGACGTCTTCGATGGTGAGGTTGCCCCACAACTGACTGAGTTCCCCCACCGCCTGCAGGAAACTTCCGTGATGCGACGCGATCAGCGCGGCGTTGATCGCCCCGGCGGAGGCGCCGGTGACGTACGGGATCCGCAGCTCCGGAAAGTTGCGGGCGACGTACCTCAGAAATCCCACCTGGTACGCCGCGCTGGCGCCACCGCCCCCCATCACGAGCCCGAGATCGCTCGGGCCGGCGGTGCGGTTAGCGGTGGGGACTTCCTCGAGAGGACCGAGCGGCGGGACTGGAGTCATGGACGCGGTTAGGTGGTGGGCGCGACGCCATGGTCGAGGCCCATGCCTACTCGAGTCAAGGGTGGATCGCTTGTCGCGTTGGGATCAGCACGACACGTTTCCGGTTTCAAATCGTCTACTGATATAGGCGCCCTTCGTTCTGACCCAAAATGCGATTGCAAAACATGCCCAACTTCCGTCCGCTTCTCTTCGTGGTTCTCTTCGCCGCTGCGGGCTGTGCCTCCTACCAGCCGGCTGAAATCTCGAGTCTCCGGCCGCAGGAGAAGATTCGTCTCGAATTGGAGCAGACTGAACTGGCGAGACTCATCGCGTTTGTGGACCCCGCGACGCGCTCGGTCAGTGGTCGCTTCGTGAACGAGATCGGTGACTCGGTGGCGATCATCGTGGAGACACCACTGTCGTACATGCAGGTCTCCGTTCCCCGCAGCTCGATCGTGCAGACGCGACGCCGCGTGGTCGACAACCGGAAGACCTTCATGTTTTCGGCGCTCATGGTCGGTGGAGTGGCGGCTTTGGCCGTGGTCGGCTTCGAAGGAGCTGGCAGTGACCCGGCCGGAGAGGACCCGGGTGTGGACCAGACCAAAATCCCGCTGCTGGGCTTCCGCATTCCGTTCAGCTTCTCGTTCGGCCACTGACGCGACTGCCGCTACCGATCAGCCTACGATCGGGCGACCGATCGCCATGATCCCCATGGCGACGAGCGCCAACGCTACCAACGTGCCGACGATGTGCGGCATGAAGGTCCGCTGCGCGATGGGGCGGCGTTTCATCACCGCCGCGACCACGTGGACCACCACCGCGGCGAGCACCATCGACGCGATGTGTCCGCCTAGCTGCGGATAGAATGATACTCCGCTCAGCAGGTAAGCCACTCCGAAGAGCGCCGTGAGGTCGATTGCACCTGTGAAGACGGCGGCCAGAATCCGCATGGTCTTGTCGTATTCGCGCTTCGTGGCCTGGCCGTATCCGGCGTAGCCCAGAACGAGGACGCCGGCCAAGAGCACCAGGTAGCGAAGGCCCGAGTGGGCGTAGAAGAGCATGACTGTTGATCCGGGATTAGGGTCTGTTCGTCAGCAAAGATGTCGAAAAACCCTCGGAACGCCGCATGTCGCATCGACATTTCAAGCTTGCGTGTCGCTGGGAGGTGGCTACCGCAACATCTTTTCGCTCCAGCCGTATCAATAACGTGGGGTGGATGGGTGATGGAAACCATTATGTGTTTCCCAGTTTCTTGGACCTAGGCTATAGGCTAAAGCTTCTCGGGAAAGTGCGCTCGTCTTGAGGGGAATCCCTCGACGGATCGCACCGGAATTAGCCCGACACACCAGGCCCTGCTGCCTCCATTCAGCCGTGGCGGCGCGTGACGCGTGAGGGGAATCGCGCTACGGAGCATCGCTGAACGTGCTCCTACAGTGACTTCCGGCTCCGCTTGTGAAATTTGGCACGAGCAGCTGACTCAAGGCTTAAATCCGGGACGTCCATGGGTGGTCGCCTAGCGTCGTGTCCCTGTGGGGAACATTCCCACGGGTGCAGCGGGTCGATCCCCACAGCGGGTGCTCGTGGTGCTGTGGAGATTGTCTCCGACGCTTGACTCCGGTCCCGCTCATGGTGAGGAGGCAACATGTCCCGAAGCAATGTTTGCAATGGGATCCTCCGCAGGACAACGCGCACCCTGACCATCACGGCCTTCGCCGTCATGGTTGGCTTGACTCCGGTCCAGGCGCAGACCGGCACGGTGACAGGTTCGGTTCGGGACGGCACCAATGGGCAGCCGATCGCTGGCGCCCAGGTGAGCATCTCGTCGCTCAACCTCGGTGCGCTGGCCAACAACGTTGGTCGCTACCTGCTTCTGAATGTGCCTGCAGGTACGCATTCAGTGCAGTTCCAGTACATCGGCTACGGCACCGAGACGATCGAAGTCACGGTCGCAGCCGGCCAAACCGCGACGGCTGACGCACGACTTCGCTCAGAGGCGATCAGCCTCGACGGCGTCGTCGTGACCGGCACCGCCGGTTCCGCGAGGCGTCGCGAGATCGGGAACTCGATAGTGCAGATCAACGAGTCCGTGATCGAAGCGATTCCGGCCTCGGACGTCGCCGACATTCTGCAAGGCCGGACCACGGGCGCGACCGTGCTGCAAAACGGCGGCATGATCGGTGCCGGCAGCACGATCAAGCTGCGTGGCAACAACTCGATGACGCAGGGTAACTCGCCGCTCGTCTACGTCGACGGCGTACGCATGCGTGCGACTTCCCTCGTCTTCTCGGACGAGGCCAACCAGGCCTCGAATCCGTTCGACGACATCAACCCGAACGACATCGCGCGCATCGAGGTCATCAAGGGCGCCGCTGCCACGACGCTGTACGGCACCGAGGCCGCGGGCGGCGTGATCCAGATCTTCACGAAGCGTGGCGTCGCCGGCGCCCCGGCGTGGAGCCTGATCATCGATCAGGGTCTGAACACGATCGGCCACATCGGTCCGGACGCGGACGTCAACCCGACCGGTCTCGGTCTGAACAAGTGCAACTACACCGAGGGTGGTGGGGACTCGATGTTCCCGGCCGACCCGTCCTGCCCGGAGAACGGCTCTTGGTTCAAGGACGGCTACAAGCAGCGCTACAATCTGTCGGTTCGAGGCGGCGCCGAGCGCATGAACTACTTCATGTCGGCGTCATGGGGTGACGAGCGTGGCGTGATGAACCCGGACGCGTGCAGCACGAACGAAGAGGGCGTGAAGCAGTGCGGCGCGGCCGGCGGCTTCGAGAACCCCGCGCAGGGTCAGCAGGACTGGAGCCTGCGCGGCAACTTCTCGTTCTCGCCGCTCGATGAGCTCGACATCCGCTTCAACACGTTCTACAGCCACAAGGACATCGACTGGCTGGCCGACGGCAACAACGCCGAGGGTCTTCTGCTGAACGTCTTCCGCGGTGGTGCGGACTATACGAACGACGAAGACGGCAAGACGCTCACCATGAAGCTGAACAACCTGAACGACCACTTCGTTACGGGCCTCAACCTGCTGTACAACCCCGGCGGTGGTATAAGCCATCGCCTCAACACCGGTATCGACTGGACGCGTGCCACGTACCGTGAAGACCGCCCGTGGGGCTTCTTCTACGTGCCGCTCGGTACCCGTGAGGTCGACGATCGCACGTTCCGCAAGCTGACGTTCGACTACGCGGGCACCTGGGAAGCCGACCTCGTCGGCGTCGCTTCCTCGTTCTCGTGGGGTGTTCAGATCTACAACGACTTCAGCTCCGGCATCAACGGCTTCGGTGACGACTTCGCCGGCCCTGGTGACAAGGTTCTGGAGTCCGGTGCGGTGACGGAAGCCTTCGAGTACAACTCCCAGGTCACCTCCGGTGGCTTCTTCTTCCAGGAGATGATCGGACTTTCCGACAAGCTGTTCCTGACGGCTGGTCTGCGCGTCGACGGTCACTCGACGTTCGGTTCCGACTTCGGTCTCGAGCCGTACCCGAAAGCGTCGGTCGCGTACATGATCTCGGATGAGGGCTTCTTCCCCGAGTTCATCGGCACCTTCAAGCTGCGGGCTGCGGTCGGCGAGTCGGGCAAGGCGCCTGGTCTCTTCGACGCTTCGCGTACGTGGAACTCGGTCGCGGGTGACAACGGCCAGCCAGCCGTTACGCCCGACAACCTCGGCAACCCGGATCTCGGCCCCGAGCGCACGCTCGAGTACGAGTTCGGTTTCGAGGGCTCGACGTTCAACGACAGGGTGACGTTCGAGTACACGTACTACGACCAGACCACCTCCGACGCGCTCGTCCGCGTCCGTCAGCTGCCCTCGGGCGGTTTCGTCGGCACGCAGCTCGAGAACGTGGGTGAGGTCTCGAACAAGGGCCACGAGATGTTCGTCAACGCCAACGTGATCGCCTCGGACAACCTGTCCTGGGACGTCGGCGCCCGTCTGTCGACGAACGACTCCGAGGTCATCACCCTCGGAGGTCTCGAGAGCATCAACGTCAGTTGGAGAAACTACATCCGTCCGGGTCTGGCGCTTCCCACGTTCTGCCACGACCGCGTCCAGAACCCGGACGAGATCGCCGCGCCGGTTTACGAAGAGGAATGCCTGGGCCCGACGACGCCGACGCACACATACGGGCTCAATACGTCGATTACGTTCGCCAGCCGGCTGACGTTCGACATTCTGGGCGAGGGCATGGGCGGCCACGTGCTGTCGTCCGGCACCGCGTACCAGAACGCGCGCCGTTCGGTGTGGCCACTGTGCCGCTCGACGGTCGAGGCGATCGCGGCGGGCAACCGCGGGACCCTGACGGCCGGTGAGCGCGCGCTGTGCGACCCGGGCAACACTCGTTACGGCATGTGGACGCAGGATGCGAGCTTCTTCAAGATCCGTTCGGCTTCGCTGAGCTACCGCGTGCCCGATGCGTGGCTGCCGTCGAGCATTCGTGCTGCGACGCTGCGCTTGCAGGGTCGCAACCTCGCCACGTGGACGGACTACGAGGGTGTGGATCCCGAGGCGTTCGAGGACGGGTCGGCTGAGGTTCTGTTCCGTCAGGAGTACTACAACCTGCCGCCGATCAAGAGCTTCAATTTCTCCGTCAAGATCGACTTCTAGAGCCACGGGAATACACATCATGAGACTGATGAAAAATCGCTGGCTCCCGATGGTGGCGCTCGTCGCCACGTTCGGAATGTCCGGCTGCAGCGACGAGCTGTTCGACGTCAAGAACCCGGGTCGCATCCTGGATGAGGATCTGAACACCCAGCGGGGCATCGCAGCCCTGGTGACCGGGATGTCCGCGGACTTCTCCGAGGGGTACGACGAGCAGGCATTCACCACCGCGATCCTGTCCGACGAGGTCGTCGGCTCGGGTAGCTATTTTGCCACAGGTCGTTACCGCCGAGGTCTCTTCGACTCGGAGGACTCCAACGGCCGTTGGAACGACGTTCAGCGCGCGCGCTGGGTCGCCGAGTCTGGTCTCCAGCGCATGGCGAACATCGAGGGATTCACCTTCACCGGGAACCCGTTGACCGCGCGGGCCTACCTCTTCGCGGGTCTCGCCAACCGCACATTCGGCGAGAACTTCTGCGAGGTCGTCTTCAGCAACCCCTACACCGAAGAAAGTCCCGGCCTCGGTGGAGAGATCGATCTGGGTGTGGCGCTTAACAGGACGGCCGCGTTCGAGCGGGGAATCCCGGAGTTGCAAGCGGCGGTCTCGCACGGCAGCACCGCGGGCGCGACCGACATCGTGACGGCGGCGCATGGTGCGCTCGCCAGCATGTACGTCGGTCTGGGACAGTGGTCGAACGTGATGACGGAGGCGGCCCAGGTGCCGACGAGCTTCGTATACAGCGCGGAGTACTCGTCGAACTCGAGCCGCGAGACAAGTGAGATCTGGGACGAGACCCATGGTCGTGCCGAGGTCTCAGCCTTCGGGACGCTGGCTGGGACGGTGGGCGCAGGTGACCCGCGGACGCCGTGGACCGACTGCAGCGACCCGGCGAACGCGTGCCCGTCGGCGAACGGTGCCGATGGTGTGACGATCCATTACCGCCAGGAGAAGTACCCGACCAAGGACGATGACATTCCTGTGGTGAAGGGTACGGACATGCGGCTTCTCGAGGCCGAGAACGCCTTGATGAACAATGACTTGACGACCTTCGACGCGAAGATCAACGAAGTCCGGGCGTTCCACGGTCTCGGTGCCTTGACGGCTACGGCGGTCGGTTCGATTACGGGTGGTGACGGCGGTGGGGCACACCTGACGTCGATGCTCGGTTGGGACATTCTCGACCGTGAGCGCCACCTCACTCTGTGGCTGGAGGGTCGCCGGCTTTGGGACATGCATCGGTGGAACCACCCGCACCTCGACGGTGGCGGCGTGATATACCAGGCGACCGTGGCACGTCGCGCGTCCTGCATGCCTATCTCCGACGACGAGTGTCAGGTGAACGACAACATCGACAGTGCCACCAAGTGTTTCACGATGTAGTCGACGTTCACTAGCGGGACATGCCGCCCCCTGGCCTTCGGGTCAGGGGGCGGCTTTGCGTCGGGGAGGGTCATCCCCTTTGATGACTGAGGCGCGTCGGGACGGGCGGTCGTCATGATGGGGGGTCGGGGGCGTATGGATTCTTGGACCGACTCTTTCGTTCGAGTCGGGGACGATGCACACTTCGAGACGGTCAGGACACGAGCTGGAGGCAGGACGATGACGAACCTGGACCGGGACGTGCGGCGGGCATCGCTTGCGGCGGTGGCATCGCTGGCGATCGCGTTCGCGACGCCGCTTCAGGGGCAGGTGAGGGTCGAGGGCGAGGTCATCGACAACAGGAGCGGGCTGCCGGTACCAGGCGTGATCGTCCAGTTCGCGGACCTCGGCCTGGCGGCTCTGACCGATTCGATGGGGTACTTCCAGTTCGACGCCGTTGCGCGCGGCACGCAGATCATGAACCCGAACGCGTGCAGCACGAATGAAGAGGGCGTGAAGACCTGCGGCGAGGCCGGTGGCTTCACATCACGGAACCCGAGCAGGGTCAGCAGGACTGGAGCCTACGTGGCAACTTCTCGTTCTCGCCGCTCGACGAGCTCGACATTCGGTTCAACACTTTCAACAGCCACAAGGACTATCGACTGGCTGCCCGATGGCAACAACGCCGAGGGGCTTCTGCTGAACGTCTTCCGCGGTGGTTCGGACTATACGAACGACGAAGACGGCAAGACGCTCACGATGGGGGTGCAAAACCTGAACGATGTAATGACCGGGTCATCAGTCGGAAACGTCTGAGCCTGAGCAGGCGCTAGCGAGAGGCCGGCGACCACAACGAAAGCGAGCCATGTGTTCTTCATGGATATCCGTCCGGTCGAGCTGATCACGAGCGGCGCAATCTAGACCTAGACCTAAGATCTAGTGGACTGTATCCGGTGTTTGGTAGACACCGAGAAGTCCACTGGGGGATTGTCTACCCGCAGTCGCGTGCCGGCTTCGACCGGGGCGTGCTCGGTCATCGGCGCGACGTTCGAGGGGGACAACCGTGCTCAGCGCGGCACCACCCTGCAGTCCACCAGTGTGCCGCAGCGCACTTCGAAACGGGCGCGATCCTCGGGCTCGAGCGAGAGGATCGTGACCGCCTCGACCGCCTGCCGCAGATCGATCACCTGCCCCGGGCGAAATGTGATCAGAAGCTGCCACTGCTCGTTGCCGTCCACGGAGGCCGACTCGAGCGCCGCGCCGGCGATCCACGGCACGCTCGCCAGCGCCGCGTGCAGGTCGGCTTCGTCTGACGGTGTAGCGGGCCCCGTGGCGAGGGGCAGCGAGAGCGGATCCGCCGAGAACGGGTGATTCTCACGCCAGCGGTTGACCGCGAGGTTCACCCTGCGCCAGTCCGCGCCTCGCGACAGCTCGTACTGGGCGTAAATCTGAAGGAGGTAGTTGTTGTGCTTCACGCCGGTAGCGAGCGCCTCCTCGAGCCGCGCGATCGCTTCCTCGTCGTCGCCGTCCGCGGACGCCTGCATGCCCAACAAGAAATCGGTGTCGGGATCGCCCGGATTGAGCTGGGCGACGACCTCCGTCATGTCCGCATGGCGACTCCAGAAGGTCGAGTCGTTTGCGGGGGCAGAGCTCTGCTGGCTGGAGGAGCATCCGGCGGCCGACTCGCACGCGCTGATCCAGTCGACCGTACCGCCGGAGCGGGATATCAGGAACTCCCGTGTGCCGAACACGAGCGTGACCACGTAGACGATCACCAGCATCCGGTACCGCTTCAAGACAGCCATCACAGCCCCGCCTGTACCTGCTTGTCCCGGACCTTCCAAATGAATGAGTCGAGATAGTAGTGCATCATGCCATACGCGTAGACCATCATCTGAGAGAAGAGCGCGTACGACGCCTCATAGTCCAGCGCCGGGATATTGAACTGAGGGATCGCCGGGTAGGGGGCGAAGTTCACCACCCCGAAACCGAACTCGTCCAACGGGTGGTTGATCAGTAGCTGGAAAAGAACCGCGTAGGCGGCGCCACCGAGCAAGAACCAGCGCAGTCGTCCCTGCCCCACCACCAAGCTCCAAAAACCTGGTTTGGCGGTTGGTCCGTCGGCGGTGCGTCCCATGAAGGCATAGACCATTACGATGTACTGCACGCCGTGCATGATCCGGTGGGCCACCGCGTACAGCAGGATCGAGTTGGTATTCCAGGCGACGAAGTACCAGAGGAAGTAACTCGCGGCGATGAACGCATACTTGATCGGGTTGATCCAATGGCCGGCCGCGATCGTCCTCCAGATGTGCCACACGTAGACGACGAGGTACGCGACCAGGACCAACCAGCTCGCGGTCAGCAGACCCTCCACGAAGCCGACCGAGACCGGAATGTCCATCCGGTGGAGCTCGCGGATCCACAGGAAGCGGAACATAGGCGCGTGCACGAACATGAAGCCGTACAGCACGATGTGGAGCGTGATGTCGAAGCGGCCGGTCGCGGGCAGCCCCGCCTTCGCCTTGAAGTCGTAGATCCGCGAGAGCCCATGTTGCTGCATGATGCTGTGCTGATGGTCCCACGCAGTGACGAGAAGCAGTAGCGTGATCGGGGCCCAGATCAGGCCGGCACCCGTCAGCGCGAGGATGACGAACGGCCCGACGAGCAACCGCTCCTTGAAGCGCTCCCACACGTCCGGCATGCCGTAAGAGCGAACCCAGCCGGCGTAGTGGTGCGGTATCGTGATCCAGAGATTGATGGACGCGACCGCGACGTACGGAAGCCATCGCTGAAAGCCCAGAGCGACCAGAACCGCGGCGAACGGCAGGCCGAGGAACCAGACAAGGTCCGCTCGGCGACTCAGGATGTAGCCCGTCTTGAACATGCCGATCAGCTAGCTGGATTAGGCTGGGAGAACCGGGGAATTTCAGAGTGCGAAAGCTATCCAGTCAGCACAGAAAACGGACATCCCGAACTCGAGGGACGCCTGCCGCCTCCTAAACCGACTCGGTGCCTCCCGGGGTACTACTCGAACGTGCGACTCTTGGATTGTATCTTGAGCCAGACTGACGCGTGGCACCGCTTGCGTTGGTCGGTCATCCTGCAGGATGTGCGCGAGAGGAGGAGGGGGCAAGCTCAACAAGGTCATCAAGCAGAAATGTCGGACGTCGGAAAGCCGACTACTGCTGCGGTCGGTCTCTTGCGATTCCGCTCACGGTCCCCGCGTCCGGTGTCATTGGACCTCGGCCGTGGCAAGGGGAGCCGGTTGCCGAGGGGAACACGCCACGATTAACCTCTCGTATCGGAGAAGTCCATGCGTGCAGTGCTGACAGTCTTGTCCTTGGCGGCGTTGGCCGCCGTCGCCGTGGTATTCGTGGTCAGGTCGGCCCCGGACCCCGCCGTCGTAGCGGCCCTCGACGAGAAGCTGCGCGCGCAGTTGGCCGAACGCGAGTTCACGGGACGCATCGAATCCACGCTCGAGGCGCGTCTCGGCAGGCCCGTCGATCCTCGCCTCGCGGAGGTTGGCCGGCTCCTGTTCTTCGATCGGATCCTCTCGCTGACCCGCGACAGTAGCTGCTCCGGGTGTCACGGGCCCAACGTGAGCTTCAACGACTCCAAGTCCATAGCGATCGGGGTCGGCAACAACGGCGTCGTCGGTCCGGGGCGCCGCGGGCCGTACAACCAGCGGCGTGCGCCGAGCGTCATCAATGCGGCCTTCTTCCCGCGCCTGATGTGGGACTCGCGGTTCGCTGCGGTTTCCATCGACCCGTTCCGCAACGACAAGGGCTTCAGCTTCCCTCCGCCGGACGGGCTTGCGCTCTCGCACATGGAGCACTTGCTGGGCGCGCAGGCATTCACCCCGGTCATCAACACGGTGGAGATGGCGGGGAGCTTCGTTGGCGACCATGAAGACATGAGAAGGGAGGTCTCCAGGCGCGTCGACGCGGTCGACGAGTACCGGACGCTCTTCAGCGAAGTCTTCCCGGAGGTCGCGGCCGGCCAACCGCTCCGCTACGAGCACATCGCGCTAGCCCTCGCCGAGTTCCAGTTCACGCTGGTGCGGGCGGATGCCCCCATCGACGCGTTCGCCCGCGGTGATACCGATGCCATGACCGTCGAGCAGAAGCGCGGCGCCCTGCTCTTCTTCGGCAGAGCGCTGTGCGGCGAGTGCCATATCGTGAGGGGCTTCGCGAACGAGATGTTCAGCGACTTCGAGCCCCACGTGCTCGGGGTCCCTCAGGTCGTACCGACGGACGGGATCCTGCCCTTCGACGGCCCCGGCGCCAACGAGGACCACGGACTGGAGCAGCATACCGGCAGGGAGCGTGACCGATACAAGTTCAGGACCCAACCCCTGCGCAACGTGGCGTACCAGCCTTCATACATGCACAACGGCGCCTACAAGTGCCTGAGCGACGCCATCCGCCACCACCTCGATGCCTTCGAGAGCGTGCGCAACTACACAACCGATCACCTCGACCCTAGGCTTCGAGGACCGCTCGGACCCAGCGAGCCCGTGCTGGCGAGAGTCAACAGATTCGTCCGCGACCCGGCGAGGCTTTCCGATGAGGAGTCCGGGCAGATTCTGGCATTCGTGCGATACGCCTTGACCGATCCGGAGGCGGCTCCGGAGGCGCTCAGGCATCTGGTGCCCGAGAGGGTGCCCAGCGGGCTGCCGGTGCACGAGTTCGAGTTTGGGGAGTGGGCGGGTGGGGGGTGCTAGGCCAGGCCGCTGGTCACCCGATGGTGCGGGACGTGAAGAGGAACTCGATGAACTCCCCGCTGCTGATCTCGGCCGACCGGTTGTGGAGCCGCTCGCTACCGATGAAGACCACCAGCCGAACCTGCTCCGGCGTGACCTCGTCGTTTGCGACGCGGACGTAGATGCGCGCGAAGCGCGCGATGCTGACCTCCTGTTCGAAGTCGCCGGTGAGTCGCGTGGTATCCGCCGTGAGAATCACCAGGTCACGCACCCCGGTCTCTTCGTCGAAACTGGCCAGGAAATTGGTGGAGACGATCAACTCGAGCGGAGCCGCCGGGTTGGCCTCGACCACCACGCGCGCGACCGTCGGTGTCTCGTCGTTTATGCACGCGGCGAACAGCGGTAGCCCCACCGCCAGGATGATAGCGACCCCCCTCATGGTTTCCGTCTTCACGTCAGCTGACTCCGTTCACGCCCAAGCGATCGAGGATACCCCACGTCACCCTCATCGGCTTCCTAAGTGAGCCGGCTCATATCTTGGCGCCCCGTTCGCCGATCAGTCAACCGGCCGGGATGACGCGCAACGCGTGCCGGCGGCACTCATCGCCGATTGTGCCCCGCAAGCCCGGCCCTTAACGTGCAGGCTTTCTCCCGCAGACGCGACACTATAGTCCGGAGTCCGGCGAGTGTCGTGGATCTCCCTCCCAAGCCGGACAGTTGGCCACGGGTGAACGAAAAACCAAGCACGAAAGACCGATGGCCATGGACCCCATGAAGCCCGCGGCATCCGGTGCGAGGCAACTCTCGCCCGGAAAGGCCGTGTTGTTGCCGTGCGCGTTTATCGCCGGGCTGGCCGGGCTCGGCCTTCTGGTACGACTGGGTGGTACTCGTCAGGCGGCGGTGGTGAGCCTCTCGATGCTGGGTGCGGGAGGCTCGCTCCTGGTGTGGGCAGCCGCGCTCTACGTGGCGGCGCGACGCTCGCATAGGACGCTGTTCCTGGAGGTCATGCTGGTCAGGGCCCACTGGGTGCAGGCGTTGACTCAGGTGGCGATCTACACCTACTGGGCATGGTACGTACCCAGCGTCCGCGTCTACTGGCCTTTGCTGCTCGCCCAACTGCTCTTCGCGTACGGGTTCCATATTCTGCTGACCTGGTCTCGGCGCGACCACTACGCTCTGGGTTTTGGGCCCGTCCCGATCACGGGTAGCTTGAACCTCTTCATTCTGTTCAGACCGGAGTGGTTTTACTGGCAGTTCGGGATCGTTGCGGTCGCGTTCGCCGCCAAGGAGCTGATCCGGTGGGAGAAGGACGGGCGCTCGGCACACATCTTCAACCCGTCTTCGTTCAGCCTCGTCGTGTTTTCGGCGGTGCTGATCCTGACAGGGACGACGGATAGGACGCTGGGTGTGGAGATCGCGTCGTGGTTGGTCCACCCGCCCCACATCTACGCGGTACTCTTTCTGGTCTCAATACCGGTTCAGCTCCTCTTCGGCGTCGCGACGATGACGGTAGCGGCGGCCGTCACGACGTACGTAGTAGGCCTCGCGTACTTCGGCATGACCGGTACCTACCTCTTCTTCGATGCGTACATCCCGGTCGCCGTCCTCATCGGCATGCTCCTGCTGATCACTGATCCGTCCACGGCCCCACGCACCGAGTCGGGCCGAATCGTCTTCGGCGTCCTGTACGGAATCGCTGTCATGGTGACGTTCGCGCTTCTGCGTATGGCGGACTTGCCGGCCTTTTACGACAAGCTGCTGCCGGTGCCCATCCTGAACCTGCTGGTGCGGGTCATCGACCGCGCGGCGGCGGCGGGAGCATTCAAGCTCGTGGATTTCTCGGACATCGGGCAGAAGCTCAACGCGGCAGGACGCCGCACCGCCATAGTGGGAATCTGGGCCTGCGTGTTCGTAGCGATCAGTGCCGCCGGGGCGCTCGATGACGAGCATCGAGGTCAATGGGTGCCCTTCTGGCAAGAGACCTGTCAGGAGGGGTCGGACCGTGCGTGTGAGCACCTGGCGGTCGTTCAGCAGAACCTCTGCCTGGCGGGTTCGGGTTGGTCCTGCAACGAGCTGGGCATTCTGCTCGTGGCGCTCGAGTTGGATCCATCCGAGGTCCAGGATGCGATCAGACGCGGGTGCATGTTGGAGTTCCCCACAGCATGCGAGAACCTGGGACGAATGACGACCGGCCCAGAGACGATGGAAAGCGCCCGCCCTCTCCCTGGAGATCTGCCGTTCATACTGAGAGGCAACAAGGGACCGATTCGTGAGCGGGACCCGAACGAGTTGTACGCGCTCGCGTGTGAACGAGGGTTCCAGGGCACATGCGGGATGCGCATCGACCCATAGTCGTGTCACGAAGTTCTAGTCGGTCTGGCCCTACTGTGCGCAGATTCTCGCGCAGTGGCTCGACCGTCCGCTGGCGCGCCGCCAGACCGGTCGCTACCGTTCACCGGTACTCGGTAGGCACAGGTGACCGCACCATGAGATTCACGCATATCCTCCCCGCGTGCGCATTCCTACTCACCGCGGGGCTCTCGGCCCAGGAGCCGCCCGCCGCGACCCTGGAGGGCGAGGTCGTGGACAGCGTCACGGGGCAGCCAGTGGCTGGCGTCCTTCTCCGCCTGGACTCCGGTCCCCAGACCCTCTCCGACGAAGACGGCCGCTTCCGGCTCGTCGGTCTTGAGCCGGGGCCGCATATGTTCGCGCTCCTCACCCATGACTGTCGGATCATGTGGAGCGAGGTCGAACTGACACCCGGGCAGGTCTCCCGTGTGGAGGTCCGGTTGGCGTCGGCCTTCGGCACGCGGGTAGAGCGGGAGCGCGAGCAAGCCGAGCGCCGCCGCTCCGAAGGGAAGCTGGTCACCGCCGAAGAGATCGAAGAGATGAACGCAACGTCGCTCGCCGACGTCATCCGGCGGGTGAAGCCGACGATGATCGGAGCTCCGCGCGGAACCGTCGGCGCCCCCACGTCGGTGAGCGGACGCAGCAGGAACTCCTTTCTGTCCGCGACCGGGGCGAGCGAACCCGTGGTGGTAGTCAACGGTGTCAGGGTGGCGCATGGGGCTCAGGCTCTGGACTTCATCCGCCCGTCCGAAGTGGAGACGCTCGAGCTGCTCCCCGGCGCGGCCGCCGGATGGGAGTTCGGCTCGGCCGGCTCGGCGGGAGTGATACGTGTCACGACCCGCCGGGGCGACGACAGGGCCCCTTCGCGTTCCGGTGCCGAGGGCTGCGTCGTCCCGGACTTTCCCGTTGGTGTGCGTCGCGCGCCGGCCTGAATCCCCCGTGGTTTCTGCGCAAGAGTACATGCAAGAGTACATGAAGGCAGCGTGGTCATTGACATTGGCGCTGCCCGGAAGTACACGTAACAATTCTGGGGCACCAAACGTAACAATTCTGGGGCACCAATAGGGGTAGGACCCTCCCTTTATGTTGTGTGTGTTGGTGCCGGGGCGTGGGTACTTACAGTGAGGAGGACATGATGATTCGTTCATTGTTAGAAAGCTTGGGTAGTGCTGCCACGCGCAGCCTCACCGGGCTCGCGATGGCTCTCGCGTTCATGGCGTTCGGTGCCGTGGGTACCGCAGCGCAGACGGGAACCGTGACCGGGTCGGTCGTAAACATCGTGAGCCAGACGGCACTCGCCGGCGCCCAGGTCTCCGTCCTGGGCACCAGCATCGGCGGGCTGGCCAACAACGTCGGGCGGTATCTGATCCTGAACGTTCCCGCTGGGCAGCACACCATCCGGGTGCAGCTCATCGGCTTCGCGACCGTCGAGCAGACGGTGACCGTGACCGCAGGCGAGGTCGCGGCCGCAGACTTCCGCCTCCGCCAGCAGGCGCTAGCGTTGGAAGGCGTGATCGTGACTGGCACGGCCGGACAGGCCCGCCGGCGCGAGATCGGTAACACGATCAGCCAGATCTCGGTCGAGGACATCGAGCTGACGACGGTCACCGACCTGGGTGACATCCTGCAGGGCCGTGTCACCGGGGTGCAGATCAACGACCACGGCGGACAAGTCGGCGGCGCGAGCATGATCCGGCTGCGTGGCAACAGCTCGCTCACGCAGGGGAACTTCCCGCTGATCTACATCGACGGACTCCGGATGGAGAACAGCGCCATCATGTCCGACGACGAGGCCGGTCAGGAGGCTTCGGCGTTCGACATGATCAACCCGAACGACATCGAGCGCATCGAGATCATAAAGGGGCCGGCGGCTACGACGCTGTACGGCACCGAAGCGGCCGGCGGCGTGATCCAGATCTTCACGAAGCGCGGTAGCGCGGGTGCTCCGGCGTGGACGTTCAACATGGACGGGGGCATCCACTCGATGAAGCACCAGGCGGGCGGCATCAACCCGAAGTCGATCAACCCCACGGGATACTATCTGAACGACTGCACGGTGAGGCGGGAGTTCGACACCAACACCAAGGAGTTCGTCACCATCAACGAACGCCAGGCCGGGTGTCCGGAAAGTGGGAGCTGGTTCAAGAACGGCTTCCTGCAGCGGTACAACCTGAGCGTGCGCGGCGGCGGTGAGACCGCGACGTACTTCGTCTCGGGCCGTTGGGAGAACGAAGAAGGCGTCGTCGACCCGCAGGGCCTCACCGCATACGGCGTGCGTGCGAACGTCTCGTTTCAGCCCTTCGACGGTCTCGACATCAGCCTGAACAACAGCTACCAGCACAAGACAATCACGTGGATCCCGGACGGCAACAACGCCTCTGGGTTCCTCCTCAATGTGCTGCGTGGGACCGCGGGCTACACGCCCCAGAACGACGACTCGAAGGTCTTCGAGAACGACATCCTATCGATCATCGACCAGTACCAGTTGTCCGCGAACATCAATTGGTCGCCGAACAGCACCTGGGCGCACCGCCTGAACGTCGGCCTGGACTACACGGTCAACGACTTCATCGACTGGAAGTACTGGGACTACTACGCCGAGCCGACGGGCGACCGTGAGGACGACCAGAGGCAGGACCGTAACCTGACGTTTGACTATGCCGGCACCTTCAACTACAGCCCGCTATCCGACGTGACGTCGCACTTCGCATTCGGCGGACAGCTTTACGAGGAGTTCAATTACCGTCTCAACGGTTTCGACGAGAGGTTCGCGGGCCCGGGTGAGCCGCAGCTGGGTGACGGGACCAACCCGGGTATATTCGAGAACCGTCTGCGGGTGCGCAGCGGCGGTGCCTTCCTGCAGGAGCAGCTGGGCTGGCAGGACAAAGTCTTCGTGACCGCCGGTGTGCGCTGGGACGGCTTCAGCACCTTCGGCGAGGGGTTCGGCCTCGCGACGTACCCGAAGTTGTCGGGTACGTACCTGATCTCGGACGAGTCGTTCTGGCCGGGCGTCGTGGAGACGCTCAAGCTGCGGGTGGCGTGGGGCCAGTCGGGTAGGGCCCCGGGCGCCTTCGACGCGGAGAAGCTCTGGGAGGCGACGCAGGCGGACGAGCAGCAGCCGGCGGTGGTCATCAACAACTTGGGCAACCCGGATCTGGGCCCGGAGAAGAGTACCGAGCTCGAGTGGGGCTTCGACGCCACGGCCTACGGCGGCCGGCTTACCGTCGAGTTCACGAAGTACGATCAGACGACGGCGGACGCCCTTATCCGCGTGTCGCCTACGCCCTCCACCGGGACGAACAACCGTGTGCTCCGGAACCTGGGCGAGATGAAGAACTGGGGGACGGAGCTGTCGGTGCAAGTGGTGCCCGTGCGCTCGGACGACATCGAGTGGGCGCTGGGTGTGCAGTGGAGCACCAACGACAGCGAGGTCACGGACCTGGGTCCGCTCAAGGACCTGGGCAGCACGATCCGGTTGGGCCTGCCGCTCCGGATCCGATGGGACGACCAGCTCATCGTCTGCGGGCGAGATAACGACCCCGGCGAGGCATGCTGGGACCCCGTGGCTGCGTACGACCCAAGCAGTCCTCCGAAGAAAGGGAAGAGGTTCATCGGGCGGCAGTTCCCGACGGACCTCCTCAACTTGACCACGCGGCTGACGCTCTTCCGGTCGCTCACGCTGGACGTGGTGGGCGAGGGGCAGTACGGCATGTTCCTGTCGGTGGGGCCGGCGTACCAGAACATGCGCCGCACGTCCCTCTCGAACCCGGTGTGGCCGTACTGCGCACCCATTCTGGACACTTGGAATAGCGGCGACCGGACATCCCTCACGAACCAACAGGTGGTCGAGTGCGTCCAGAAATTCTCGGACCAGGGCGTCTGGACGCGGAAAGCCGACTTCTTCAGGCTGCGCTCCACGACGCTGGCGTGGCGCGTGCCCGACAGGTGGGTGCCCGGCGGAGCCCGGAGCGTCCGGCTCTCGCTGCAGGGCAAGAACATGCTCACGTTCACCGACTACGTCGGGCTCGATCCGGAAGGGCAAGATAACGGGCTCAGCGACGCGACGCCGAACGACTACTACACGTACGGGCCGCCGCGCACGTTCCTGTTCGGCGTGAGGGTGACCTTCTGATGGCGCGCGCGCAGAGGACGGTGAGCAAGCGACCGATCATGGCCGCGGGCGGCCTCGCGGTGGGTCTCGTTCTTCTTCTTCTGTCCAGCTGCAGCCTGGACATCCAAAACCCCGGAGCGATCACGGACGATTCCCTGAACGACGCGAGCCTGATGCGCGTGGTGGTGAACGGCATCGCCAACGAGTTCAACACCATGGTCGAGGGCTTCGCCTTCGACAACGCCCGGCTCGGCGATGGTCTGGCCGGCACCGGGAGCTACTTCCAGACTGGCCGCCTCCGCCGCGGCGCCATGGATTGGGAGGAGACCGCCGGCGACTGGGGACAGATCCACGAGACGATCTGGACGGGCCAGCAGGCGTGGGGCCGGATGACGAGCCTGGAGGACTTCGACGAGACTACCAGCGAGCTCGCGTCCAGGGCGTGGATGCTGATGGGCTTCGCCCACCGGACCTTCGGCGAGAACTTCTGTCAGGTGGTGTATAGTGTTGACTTCGACCCCGAACTCGCCGGCCCCGTCCAGCCCAGGGAGGTGGCGTTCGACAGTGCCGTCGTGGCGTTCAATCGGGCGATCACCATCGGCACGGCCGCCGGGAGTGCCGGCGCCGACTTCGCGATGGCGTCGCGCGCCGGGCTGGCGCAGGCCTACATGGGCAAGGGCGATTTCGGGCAAGCGGTGACCCATGCCCAGCAGGTCCCGACGGACTTCGTGCTGTCGGCGATCTTCAGCCTCCAGTCGAACAATAACTTCGTCTATGTCGAGACGGGGGGCCGTGCGGAGGGTGGCGTCTTCGGGACGTACGCGTGGCAGCTCGACTCGCAGGATCCGCGGGCGCCGTTCACCATCTGCGGTACGTTCGACGATCCCGATAACCCCAAGAACTCGGACGTGACGCCCACCAACGCGGCCGGTTGTACGTCGCACCAGGGGGCGGACGGGGTCACGGCGCACTACCGGCAGGACAAGTACCTCGACGAAGGGTCGGACATCCCGGTGGCGACGGGCGTCGAGATGCGTCTGATCGAGGCGGAGGCTGCGCTTGTGAGCAACGACCTCGCCACGTTCACGGCCAGGATCAACGACGTCCGCACCTTTTACGGGCTGGCGGCGATCGCCCAGCCGGCGACGCGCGGCGCGTTGGAGTATCCCAACGCGTACGACGCGAGCACGGGAGATGTCACCGGAGCGGGTGTGGACGGCTGGTCGATCCTGGACGGCGAGCGTTGGCTCACCACATGGTTGGAAGGACGGAGGGTGTGGGACCTGCATCGTTGGAACCACCCCTTCCTCGACGGAGGGATCGTCTTCTGGGACTCCGAGGCCAGGAGGGTCTCGTGCTGGCCGATCCCTGAGATCGAGTGCACGCTCAACGACGCCCTCCGCGGCGAGACGTTGTTGACGGGCTTGGGGAGCGAGACGATGACGTGCGGATGAGTCTCGCCCACCGGAGTTGCGGGTACGGGCGTCCGTCGTAGCGCCGAACCCACACTCGACCGGGTACAGTTACCCCCGCCGGCTCGCCGGCGGGGGTAACGCTTTTCGGGGCCATCCGTATGTGCCCGGGTGCACGACGGGAGGCCACGACGGGAGGCCGGTTGAACCACGGGGAGTACCCGACGGAGGGACGCGGGGCGGGAGCCGAACGAGGAAGTGATGCGTGCGGGACATCGAATGCGAAGGGCCTTCGCGGCGGCGGCGTTCGCGGTTGGCGCCTGGCTGGCCGGCGCGGTGCCGTTGCACGGCCAGGTCATCCGCGGCAGGGTTGTCGACTCCGAGTCGGCCGAGCCCGTCGTACTGGCCTACGTGGGCCTCCTCGCCCCGGGCAGCGAGCTGGTCGTTGCCACCCTCGCCGACGACGACGGCCACTTTTCCGTGCGTGCGCCGGCCGTGGGTTCGTACTTCCTCTACGTGACGCGGACGGGATACCGGGCCGTCGTGGACGGGCTCTTCGAGCTTGGTGAGAACGGCGTCTTCGAGCTGTTAATCGGCATGAGACGGGCGCCGATCCCGGTGGACCCGATCACGGTCGCGGTGGAGGGGGGCGTCCGCGACCTACGCACCGTCGGGTTCTACGAGCGACGGGACCTCGGGCTCGGGCACTTCATCGAGCGGGAGGAGATCCAGCGGGTGGCGATCGAGGACCTGACCGACGCGCTGAGGGGGATCCCCCGCTTTCGGGTGGTCACGCCAGCACCCAGCCGCGTCGCGCCCACCGGAGTGCTGAAGCCCGAGATCCTCGTTCGCCAAGGCGCCGACTACTGCTCGCCCACACTCTTCATCGACGGGACAGTCGTCGCGTTGGGGAGCAGGAACCGCCGCAGCCCCCAGACGGCGGTGCGTCCGGACGACTTCGTCGATCCCTCCGACGTGGAAGCAGTCGAGATCTACACGAGCCCCGCCAGGACGCCTGCGGCGTTCGAGGCAACGGGCGGGTGCGGCGCCGTCCTCATCTGGACGCGCATGCGGTGAACTGGCGCCGCCTCTGGGTCCTCGGCCTCGGGGCTGCGCCAGCGAGGCCGCGAGGCCGGCGGCATGCCACGTGCCGGAGCAGCCAGTCCGGGACGCCCCTCAGAAGATCGTGGTTGCGGTGGTCTTGCCCGTGACGAGAAAGGCGCCGATCACGGTGACCCCCACGAGCACCCCTGCGATCAGGAGCGAGGTCTTGTTCGGTTCGACTCCCGCCACCAGCACTGCGCCGATGTCGGAGAGCGCAAAGGTGCGCGCCCGCGTAGTGTTGCTCCCGTCCGTCCCGCCTCCGTCCGGGGTCGCGAGCGCCCCGACGATCGAGAGCGTCGAATCGGTCCACTCGACGTGATCCACCCGACTGAACTCGATGCGCTCGCCCGACTCCGGGTCGCCGAGGACGACGCCGCGGACGTTGGTGGAGGATCGCAGCGCGGGCTCAGGGAGCGGTTGAGCAAGTGTGCCCATGCAGCCCGCGAGGAAGGGGACGATGCCCGCGATGACGAGGATTCTCCGGGGTTTCTTCATGGTCGCAACATGAGTGGGCCCGCTGGGCCTGGCAAGCGCTGCGTAGGGCGGTGAAGCGTCCGTGCTCGGCGAAAAACTCCTGCTTCACACACGCCAGGTCGGCGACACGGTGACCGCCACGTGCCAGCCTGTGATACGCGCCGAATAGCCGAGATTGCCACCTGTCGGTCGGGCCGTGGCCGTCGCGGAGCGAAGCGAGGGTGGCGCCCGGATCACCCGTGGACAAATTGCCGAAGCCCAAAGGCTGTCTCGCGAATGGGTTGAGGCACACTGTTGAGTTCAGGGACCATACTACGTAACACGCGACGGGGAGGGAGGACCGCGAGCAGATCCTCCTGCAGCAACACCAGCGGCAACCGAGGCTCGAAGATTAGAGCCCGAACGCCAGCAGGATAGAGCCGACGATCATCACTCGACGCCCTTGCGCGCGGCACGCAGATCATCAGCACCCACCACTTCGCGTGCGATGCGCTGGCGGCCGAGACGCCGATCGTGCTCGGTGATGTGCTCGCGCTCACGCCTCGTCCTATCGCGCTCGCTGGCGTCGCGGTCGACGTGCGGCCCCCGGGCGAGATCGGGTCGCTTGGGTACGGTCGAAGTCGTGACGAAGCGGCCGTCGGGCCGCTAGCCTCCGCGCACTTCCTCGAACAGCGCGCGCGCGGTCTGCACGGCAGCGCGTTGGCTCTCCGTAGGCGGATAGAGCGTTCCCGGTCTCACACCGCTGCCGTTCAGCGCGCCGTAGACCTGTTGAACCGTGCGCGCCGCCGCGGCGAGCTTGCCCGCCGGTGTGTCTATCGGAGGACGGCCGCCCCGGCCGCCTCGGCCCCGGCCGCCTCCGCCCCGGCCACCTCCGCCAAAGCCGTTCTCGCGCCGGTACGTCTCGATCTCGTCGGTGAGCGCGATCAGGTCGAGCATGAAGCGCTCGCGAGACTCGTACATCGCGACCGTGATCGGCATCTCCGGGTCGCCTCTCACCTCCACTCGAGTGGACGCGCTGGTGCCGCGGGCATTCACAGTGACCGTGTAAGAACCCGGCGAGACCCAGGGCCCTCGCTGCCCGATGGGCCGGGCGAGCTCCGGGTTCGTGAAGCGCTGCCATGTCTCGAGGCTGCCAGGAATCGAGTGACGCAGATCCCAGTTGACCCGGTGGGTGCCCTCGGTGGAAGGGACCCCCATCTCGCGCACCGTGTTGCCCATGGCGTTCGTGACCGTCAGAGTGGCCTCACCGCTGCCCGCGCCCAGCTTGTACGTGATCTCGACGCCATCGACCGGATTCGTGCCGGCGAACGCGGCCTGCCCGCGGTACGAGGTGTCCTTGCGGTAGAGCTGAATCGTGCCCCGGTCGGCCGAGAAGACCGTCACTGGGCCGGAGGCGTTCCCCCACTCGGCGAGCGCGCGCGTGTCGTCCAAGATCCAGAAGGACCGGCCGTGCGTCGCGAGCACAAGGTCCTTGTCGCGCGGGTGGATGAGCATGTCGTCGTAGTGTGTGGTCGGCAGGTTGGGGATCTCGGCCCAGTTCGTCCCAGCGTCCGTGCTTGCGAACGCGTGGTGCTCGGTACCGAGGAAGAGCACGTCGGTATTGTCGGGGTGCTCGACGATCACGTTCACGACGCCCAGCTCCGGCAGCGTCGACTGAAGCGGCTCCCACGACCCGCCGAAGTCCTCTGTGCGGAAGACGTAGGGAGCGAAGTCTCCGTCGCGGTGACCGTCGAAGGCGGCGTACGCCGTGCCCGGCGAGCGATACGAGGCTGTGATACGGCTCACGTACGTGCCGTCCGCGATTCCCGGTACGTTCCGGGAGACCTCGCTCCACGTCGCTCCGTGGTCGCGGCTCACTTGCAGGTTGCCGTCGTCGAAGCCGACCCACAGCACGCTCGGGTCGATGGGCGATTCGTCCAGGGTCACGGCTTCCCCGAAGCTGCCCGTGCCGTCGTTCCTCGAGATCGTGATGTCGCGACCCTTGATCCCCATCATGTCGAGCTCGTCGCGGTCGATCTGCCGGCTCAGGTCCTCCGTGCGCTCCCACGACGAGCCGCGGTTGTGGGAGATGAAGAGCCGGTTGCCGGCCACGTACAGCACGTCCGGATCGTGCTGGGAGAGCATCATCGGCGACGTCCAGTCGAAGCGGTAGTTCTCTCCGGGCGGCTCGATCGGCGAAACGTCGAGCATGTCGCCTGTCTTCGTGTCGTAGCGGAAGTAGCTGCCGCCGTTCGAGCTGCCGTACGAGTATCGGGCGTCCCTCGGGTCGGCTGCCCAGTACATGCCGTCGCCGAACCCGGACTGCATCCAATCGTCGTTGAGGATGCCGGCCCAGCGGCGCGTCTGGGACGGCCCCATGAACGAGTGGTTGTCCTGGAGCCCACCATACACCCAGTACGGATCGCGCATGTCGACGGCGAGCGCGTAGAACTGGGCGATGGGAAAGTTGTTGATCCTCTGGAAGTTGCCCCCCCCATCGTAGCTCTCGTGCAAGCCGGCGTCCCCGCCCAGGTAGAGGTGCTCCGAGTCGTTCGGGTCGATCCAAAGCGTGTGGTGATCCGCATGCACCCCAACGTCATACGTCGGTCGCCGGGCGATCTCCGTGAAGGTGCGGCCTCCGTCACGGCTCACGTACGAGTCCGTCGCGAGCTCGTAGACTCGGTTCTCGTCGTTCGGGTCGATGAAGATGTGCGAGTAGTACATGGGGCGGCCATTGAGAGCGTTCACGCGTTCCCAGGTGAGTCCGCCGTTCTCAGTGCGGTAGGTACCCTGAAGGTCCCTGTCGGCGTGCTCGATGAGCGCGTTGAGCACCTGCGGGTTCGACTCCGAGATCGCGATGCCGATGCGACCCTTGTCGCCTGCGGGCAGCCCGCCTTCGAGTTCGTTCCAGTTGGCTCCCCCGTCGATGGTCTTGTAGATGCCGCTCCCGGGCCCGCCACCGTTGAAGCCCCATGCACGACGTAGCCTCTGATATGTCGCGGCGTAGAGCGTGTTGGGGTCGGAGGCGTCCATTACGAGGTCCACCGCACCGGTGTACTCGTCGATGTACAAGACCTTCTGCCAGGAGCGGCCGCCGTCAGTGGTCTTGAAGACGCCGCGCTCCGCGGACGCCGCCCACAGGTTTCCCAAAGCCGCCACATACGCGACGTCGGGGTTGGTGGGGTGGATGCGCACCCTACCGATGTGCCGCGTTTCCTCCAGCCCGAGGTGTCGCCACGTCTCGCCCCCGTCGTCCGAGCGGTACACGCCGTTTCCGTACGACGTGCTCTGACGGTTCTGCTGCTCACCTGTCCCGGCGTATATGATCTCGGGGTCGGAGAGAGCGAGCGCCACGTCCCCGAAAGTGCTCACCTCCATATCGTCGAATACGTTCCTCCACGTCTGGCCGCGGTTGACGCTCTTCCAAAGGCCGCCGGAGGCGGAAGCCACGTAGATCGTCGAAGGGTCGTCTGGGATCGCCTCTACGTCGTGCACCCGTCCCCCGGTTACCGCGGGCCCGATCACGCGAGGGTGGAAGTTGACCATGTCCTCGCTCGTGATCGGCGTCTGAGCCGACAGCGATTGAGTGGTCGAAGCGACCGCGACGAAGGCTAGTAGCGTGCTGGAGAGACGGCTCATGTACGTCATGCTGATTCACTCCCATTGCTCGGGTCTGAAAGCGGTAATTCGGGTGGCGCGGAAGTGGTGACGGCTTCCTGGACGATGCTCAGCACGTCCTCGTCCATGTCTTCGACGTCGAGCATCCAACGCAAGTAGTCCGGCGCCTCGGCCGCGACCTGCGCCAGCGGTTGGCCCTGGTGCTTCCCACGCCGAAAGACACGTCCTTCTTCGGCGCTGCTGAACCAGCGGTCGACCTCCGTACGGAACGGCGAGAACTCGTCGCAATAGGCGTGCAGCGCATCCAAGTCCTGCGGGATGTGCGGGTACCGCTCGAGCTGGGCACCGAGCACCGCCGCCGAGGTCCGGATATCGCCCAGAGCGGTGTGTGCCTCTTCGTGCTCACGGCCCAAATAGAATCGTGCCGCGGCGGAGAGGTCTCGTGGCTCCTCGCGATGGAAGATGTTCTGCATGTCGAGCACGCGACGGCCGTCGAGAGTGAAGCGAATGCCACAGCGTCTGAACTCCGCGATGAGCATGTGCAGATCGAAGCGCCGAATGTTGAACCCGCATAGGTCGCAGCCCGCGAGAAGCTCGTCGTTAAGGTTCCTCGCGGTTCGGCAAAACGGGTGCTCGTCGGCGACGTCGTCGTCGGTGATGCCGTGCACGGCCGTGGCCTCGGGGGGAATCGGCAGGCCCGGGTTGTACCGTCGCACGCGCTCGAGCACGTCCCCCTGGGGCGTGACCTTGATGAGCGCGAGCTCGACGATCCGGTCGTTCTTCACATCGAGACCCGTGGTCTCGAGATCGAAGAAGATGAGGGGCCGGACCAGCTCGAAGGGCAGTTTCATGGGACCGGAAAGGTAGTGGGCGGGCTTAAAAAGGACTACGGTGACTCCATGAGTGACTCCATGCGCGCGATCGTCATGCGCGAATCAGGCGACGCAGACGTTCTCGAGATGCAGGACGTCGAGCGGCCTGTACCCGGCGAGGGAGATCTGCTCGTACGCGTCGCTTCGTCAGGCGTGAATCGGGCCGATCTGCTGCAACGCGCGGGCCGGTATCCCGCTCCCCCCGGGTACCACGAGCACATCCTGGGACTGGAGTATGCGGGCACGGTCGAGGCCGTCGGTCGGGGGGTCGAGCGCTTCGCGGTCGGCGAAGCGGTCATGGGCATCACCGGCGGCGGTGGGTACGCCGAGTTCATAGTCGAGAGCGCGAGCACCGCGGTCACCGCCCCTGCACACATGGAGTTGCTCCGAGTAGGCGCCCTACCCGAGGTCTTCATGACCGCCTTCGACGCGGCCTTCGTGCAGGAAGGCCTCCTCCAGGGCGAGACCCTCCTCGTGCACGCGGTCGGAAGTGGCGTGGGCACGGCAGCGCTACAGCTCGGCACGAGGGCCGGAGCGACCGTAATCGGCACATCCCGGACGCCCGCGAAGCTCGAGCGCGCCGCGGAGCTCGGCCTCGGGCACGGGGTTGTGGCGGAGGAGGGCTGGCCGGACCGCGTGATGGAGCTGACCGGGGGCCGTGGCGTGGACGTCATCTTGGACCTCGTGGGAGGACCCTACCTGGCGGGGAACCAGCGAGTGCTCGCCGAGCGTGGACGGCACATCGTGGTCGGCGTGCCGGGCGGCCTCAAGGCCGAGATCGACCTGAGAGCCCTCATGGGCCGTCGCGGATCGATTCGCGGCACCGTCCTGCGCGCTCGCCCCGTCGAGGAGAAAGCCGTCCTGGCCCGAGCCTTCGAAACGCACGTCCTACCTGGCTTCGACGACGGCACCCTTCAACCCGTGATCGACACCGTCTTTCCAGCCGCCCAAGCCGCCGACGCCCACCGCTACATGGAATCGAACCAGAACTTCGGCAAGATCCTCTTGGAGTGGTGACTACCCCTCTAACCCCAGCGCCTCCAGCACCAAAGTCGCTTGCTCCGCCGCATGCTCCTTCGCCTTCCCCCCCGCAGGGCTCGCGCGCTCCGGCCGTGCCACGTACGTCAGCGGCACCTTACGCGGTACCACACCCCGCAGCCGCGGCCCGATGAACGTGAGCCCACCCATGTTGCGGGGCTCCTCCTGCGTCCACACCACCTCTTTGAGGCTCGGGTAGCGGGCCAGCAGCTCTGTGAGGGCGTCTCCCGGGAACGGGTAGAGCAGCTCCAGCCTGGCCACCGCCGTCGAGGTCGCGTCGGCGCGGCGCTCGTGGGCCTGGATGTCGTAGTAGACCTTGCCGCTACAGAGCACGACTCGCTCGATGGCGGTCGGATCTGGGACGGTCGGATCGTCTAGAACGTGCTGGAATCCACCCTCCGTAAGCTCGGCGACGGTGGACGAAGCCATCGGGTGTCGCAGTAGGCTCTTCGGGGTCATCACGATCATCGGGCGCTCAGGACGTCGAAGCGCTTGGCGGCGGAGCAGGTGGAAGTACTGGGCCGGGGTCGTCGGGTAGGTGACCCGCATGTTTTCCTCGGCGCACATCTGGAGGAATCTCTCGAGGCGGGCGCTCGAGTGCTCCGGTCCTTGCCCTTCGTATCCGTGCGGGAGCAGCAGTGTCAGGCGCGAGTACTGTCCCCACTTCACCAGCCCCGAGGACAGGAACTGGTCGATCATGACCTGGGCGACGTTCACGAAGTCCCCGAACTGGGCCTCCCACAGCACGACGTCGGCGTCGGCACCGACGGAGTACCCGTACTCGAAGCCGATCACCGCTGTCTCGGTCAGCGGAGAATTGTAGATTTCCAGCCGCGCGTCCGAGACCTGTTGCAACGGCGTGAACTCCTCGCCCGTCTCCACATCGTGCAGCGTCAGATGCCGGTGGCTGAACGTGCCGCGCTGGACGTCTTGGCCGGTGAAGCGGATCGGGATTCCTGCCGTGAGCAGCGAGCCGAGCGCCAGCGTCTCAGCGTGGCCCCAGTCGAGCGTACGATCGAGGTCGAAGTCCTTGGCGCGGCGCTCCAGCTGCCTCCACAGCTTGGGATGGGGCGTGAAGCCCTCGGGAAGCTCGAGCGTGGTCTCATTGATGCGTGAGAGCAGATCGAGGTCGACACCCGTGCTCTGGGGGACCACCGGCACTTCGCGATCCTCGTCGGGCCCGTCGTCGCCCACCGGTTCGTAGTGGCGCACCTGATCTTGAGCGTCGCGCAAGCGACTCGCGATTTCCTCGCGCATCGTTTGAGCCTGCGCCGCGCTGAAGACACCCTCCTCCGCGAGCTGATCGGCGTAGATCGCTCCAGCGGTCGGGTGCCCGGCGATCTTCTTGTACTTGAGCGGCTGCGTGTACGCGGGCTCGTCGCCTTCGTTGTGGCCGTGTCGGCGATACCCGACGAGGTCGATCAGGAAGTCATCGTGGAAGTGAGCCCGGTACATCATGGCGAGCCGGACCGCGGCGAGGCACGCCTCAACGTCGTCGGCGTTCACGTGCACGACGGGGATCCCGTAGCCCTTGGCCAGGTCGCTCGAGTACACCGTCGAGCGGCCATCGCGTGGATCGGTGGTGAAGCCGACTTGGTTGTTGACGATGATGTGGATGGTGCCGCCCACGGTGTATCCCTTGAGGCGCGCCATGTTCAGCGTCTCAGCCACGACACCCTCGGCCGCGAAGGCTGCGTCCCCATGCATGAGGATCGGGACCACGGCGTCGAAGTCGGGCTCCGCAGCCTTGCTGCCGCTGTCGAACTGTCTCGAGCGTACCATTCCCGCGACGACGGGGTTCACGAACTCGAGATGGCTCGGGTTCGGCACCAAACGGACCAGGATTGTGCCGACGCCGTCGATCTCACGCTCGCCTTGGGCGCCGTGGTGGTACTTGACGTCCCCGGTGCCGGCTATATCGAGCTGTCCACCCTTGTACGACGGGCCCTCGAACTCTGCGAGCAGCTCCCCGTACGACACGCCGACGGTGTGTGTGAGCACGTTGAGGCGCCCGCGGTGTGCCATGCCGAGTACGACCTCACGGCCGCCTTTGCGGGCGGCAAGTTCGATACCGAGGTCCAACATGGGTACCAAAGAATCGTTTCCCTCCAGCGAGAAGCGCTTCTGGCCCAGGTAAGCACGGTGTATGAACTGCTCCATACCTTCCACTTCGGACAGGCGGTACAGGAGCGCACGCCGCTCGTCCGGGCTCATCTCCGGCAGGTGGCTCCCTGATTCGACCTGCTGCCAAAGCCAGTCGACCTTCACGTGGTCGTCCAGGTGCTCGAACTCGTAGCCAATGCTGCCTGCGTAAATGTTCTCGAGATCGGTGAGCGCGTCCGCGACGGAGCGGCCCTCGGCGCTCTCGTCTATGACGAGCGAGGCGGGCAGCTCGGCCAGTTCCTCCATCGAGGTTCCGAAAAAGGCCGGGGTGAGCTGTGGGTGTCCGGCTGGCTCGCTGCCCAGCGGGTCGATACGGGCGAGCCGGTGCCCGTGGTCCCTGAACGCCTGAATCAACGCGGTCGCACGAGAGACGACCGGCAACACCCGACGGAGGTCGTCGGCCGCTCGGGAGGTCGGCGATGCCTGAGGAGCCGGCGGGGCCTCGACGGAGCCGGCTCGGTTGCCGTTGAGTTGGTCGGGGACGAATAGTCCTTCCGCGACCGCCTGCTGGCCTCGGGTCTCAAAGAGCGTGCGCCACTCCGCCGGGACCCCTTCGGGGTTACGCGCGTATTCCTCGAACATCGCCTGAGCATAGGCGGTGTTCAGACTGTCGAAGAGTGGGTTGTCCATCGACGCGAAAACTACCGCAAAGGGCGGGCTCGTAGGAGTGCGAGTGATGCAGATTCGCGACGCCGTCGGCCAGTGCCGGGACTGCGTGCACCACAGGGTGACACGTAACCGAAAGGGCTCACGGTTCTATCTTTGTGGCCGATCGACGGACGATCCACGATTCCCGAAGTATCCACCGCTCCCGGTGATCGACTGCAAGGGCTACGAGCCCGGTGGGGCCGATCCCTGGGCGCGATATGTCGAACGCACGGATGAGGAGCTACCATGAGCGACCCGTTGTACACGACTCGATCGACGGTCACGAAGGTCGACGGCATCCATCGCCGGGCGACTCTCGAGGATGGAACCACCCTCGAGATGGGCGTGCATGGGCCCATCAAGGCCCACTACGGACTCGACTCGCAACCCAACCTGCCGTTGCCGGTTGACTACCTGGTCGCTGCCGCAGCCGGCTGACTACTCGGGACTCTCAACGGCGCACTGGAGGTGCGCGGGATCCCGATGGCTAACGACGCCATCAGCTGCACGGCGGAAGGCACGAACGAGATCGTGGACCGGATCATCGTGCTGACGAAGATCCATGTGCACTACACGCTGCGGATATCCCCGGAGGCCGCTCGGGACAAGGTGGACCGGGCTCTGGAGACTCATGTGAGCAAGTGTCCGACGGCTCAGAGCATCAAGGATTCGGTGGAGATTACGTGGACGGCGGATATCGTTGAGGGCTAGACCGGAGGATGACGATCCGCGTCGGGCGAGCCCACGGAAGGGGTCGACGATGTCACGGAGCTTCAGTTCTCGCCGCACTCGACCATCGCGTGAGAATTCGACGACGACATCCCCGACAACGCTCGCGAACTGGGTTGGAGCCTCCGGATCGAAGGTGTTCGATGGATAGTGCGTCTGGCTCCGAGCAGCCGGGCAGGCGCGAAAGCGCGCCCTCGCACGTGCCCTGAACCCGTCACTGGCCTACTTTTCGGCCGCCATCAAAAGGACGCGGGTCGTACTCAGGGAGGACCGTGCCATGCCGCACCGCGAATCGTCGGCCCATTCGAAGCTCGTCTCCGCAGCCTTGCTGACCCTCCTGTTGGGCGTCTCCGTGACCACCGCGCAGGCGCAGGAGACTCTCGAAATCTACCTGATCGACGTCGAAGGTGGGGGCGCAACCCTGTTCGTCTCGCCGGCCGGCGAGTCCTTGCTCATCGATACTGGGAACGGTGGACGGAATGCCGCGCGAGATGCCGGTCGCATCATCGCCGCCATGCGGGACGCAGACGTAGCTGAGATCGATCATCTGATCACGACCCACTGGCACGGCGACCATTGGGGGGCGATGCAGGAACTGACGAGCCGGGTTCCGGTGCGACACTTCATCGACCACGGGCAGAGCGTCGAGTCGAACGCCGCCGCGGCCGAGTTTCTCAGCACGACGTACCCGGCGCTGTACCGGGGTGCTCGACACACGGTCGTTACACCCGGGGACCGGATCGCCCTCGGCGGCTTCGACGTCACGGTACTTACGTCCGCCAAGCAGGTCATCGAACGGGCGCTGCCCGGCGGCGGCGGACGCAACCGCTACTGCGCTGATTTCGTCCCGCAGCGAGAAGACAACGGCGAAAACGCGCAGTCGGTAGGCATTCTCGGTCAGTTCGGCGACTTCCGGGTGCTCCACTTGGGCGATCTGACCGTCAACACCGAGTTCGAGCTCATGTGCCCCAACAATCCGATCGGTACGGTCGATCTATCCGTCGTCTCCCATCATGGGCAGCCGATATCCAACGCAGAGGTCCTGGTTCACGCCATCGAAGCTCGTGTGGCCGTCATGAACAACGGCACGCGGAAAGGCGGACAGCCGGAGGCGATGAAGGTGCTCTACTCCGCTCCCGGCCTGGAGGACCTCTGGCAGCTTCACTTCTCGCAACTGAGCGGACAGGAGTACACGGTACCCGGCCTGTTCATCGCGAACTCGGTCGACGAGGTGCAATCTGCCATGCCGATCGCACCGCTGACCAACGTTCGCGGACAGGGCGTCCCTCCGCGGCCGGTCCATGACGGGGAGGCGTTCTGGATCAAGGTGTCAGCATCCGCCGATGGCTCGTTCACGGTAACGAACAGCCGCAACGGGTTCACGAAGGAGTATCGCTAGGTCATGCGGGTTGCCGGTCTCCATGATATCCACGGCAATCTGCCGGCACTCGAGGCGGTACTCCACGACATGCAACAAGCCGGTGTCGCTACGGGCACGGTTCCAGAGCAGTTTCGTGAGAGCATCATGGGAAGGCAGGTGACGATGGCCGTGGCCATGTTGATGGCGGTGGTGGCATCATCGGCCGCGGCTCAGACGCGCGGCGCGGAGCCGATCGAGGAGTCGAAGTGTGGCTCAGCGTCGAGGTGGCAGGCAATGAGTATCAGGCGATTCTCGACCTCGGGACGCCCAGAGTGGTGGCCAACAAGCGTGTGCAAACGGAGACCGGCCTCGATGATGACGATCTGGCTACGTTGCGCTTGGGCGACACCACCCTGTCGGACGTGCCCGTGTTCATCCGCGAACTCGATCTCGGAGGCTTCACGGTGGGCGGTGGGGGTTTTGTGATCGTCGGCGCCCAATCGCGTACGACTGTGCGGTCTCCCTCAGCTCGGCCCACCGGGAAATGCGGATGTGTGTTCGATGAGCCCTATGTTAGAGCTTCATCTCGCCGTCCTCATCGCCAGCTTCGGCATCCGCGATGACGTAACTCGGGGAAAGTGCTCGATCCGAGCCCGGAACCGGCGAGCATGAAAGGGGATTGGGGGGTCGCATGTCAGATACAGTCGCGCTGCTCGTCATGGTCCTCACGTTGGGGGTTCTGGCGTTTTTGGTCCCGTTCGCGTTCCACCGGACGCTCCTGCTCCTCCTGTCGGGTCGGAGTCGGTCCGAACACGTCACGCCATGGCCGGAGGAGCAGCTCCCGCACGTAACCGTGCAGCTCCCGATCTATAACGAACGACATGTCGTCAGCCGGCTCATCGATGCCGTGTGCCTGATCGACTATCCCGCGCGGCTGCTCGAGGTGCAGGTGCTCGACGACTCCGACGACACGACGCGGCAGATCGTGAGTGAGCGGGTCGCGCATTGGCGAGCCCGCGGCGTCGATGTGGTGCACATCACGCGCGAACACCGAGACGGCTTCAAAGCGGGGGCCCTTGCCGAGGGGACGTCGGTGGCGAAGGGCGAATATCTCCTCGTCCTCGATGCCGACTTCGTCGCACCTCCAGACCTCCTGCGCGACCTCTTGCCGCCGTTCCGCGACCCGGCTGTGGGCATGGTGCAAGCCCGGTGGGACCACCTGAATCGCAACGAGACCTGGTTCACGGAGGCACAGTCGCTTCTTCTGGACGGACACTTCCTCTTCGAGCAGGGTGGACGGTACAACGGCGACCGCTTCTTCAACTTCAACGGTACCGCAGGCGTGTGGCGGCGAACGTGTCTGGAGGACGCAGGGGGGTGGCATACCGATACGCTCACCGAGGATCTCGACTTGAGCTATCGCGCGCAGATGGCTGGCTGGCGCTTCGTATACCTCGACCACGTTGCGGTGCCCGCCGAGATCCCTTCGACGGTCGAGGCCCTGGAGGTGCAACAGAGACGCTGGGCTCAAGGAGGAATCCAGACCGCTCGCAAGATCCTCCCGGCGCTGCTACGCGGCTCCTATCCCTTAGCGGTGAAGGCCGAGGCTGTGATCCACCTGTGCGGACACGTCGCGCATCCGCTCACGTGGGCGTTGGCGCTGCTGCTCTTTCCGTCCGCGATCGCTCGCCGGTCGCTTGGGCTCGAGCAGTACTTGCTCGTGGACCTGCTGATCTTCACTGCGGCGACCGTTCCGTTCATGATCTTCTACTGGTCCGCAGGCCGCAGGCGTGGACACGCCGGCCCCGGACTCGTTCGGGGCGTTGCGCGCACGCTCGCGCTAGGCATCGGGCTCACGATTCCTGTTACGCGGGCGGTGTTTCGCGGGCTCGCGGGCTATCAGGACCCGTTCGTCCGTACGGCCAAGACGGGGAACGCGCAGGATGGGCTGTATCCACGCGTGCCCGTGAGGCTGGATGATGTGGGCAAGAGCGTGATGGCCGCCTTGATGGCGACGTATCTCGCGCTCGCGATCGCTGGACGTTATTGGGGCCAGCTGCCCTTCATCCTTCTCTTTCTGACGGGGTACGCGGGTCTGGCGCTACCGGTGCTACGCTCCGGATGGGGGACGCGGCGCGGCGCGGCGCTCGGTGAGCTGCGCGCGGAGGGGTACGCGCTCGTGCCAGACCTTGGCAGCATCGATTCCGAGCAGAACGAGGAAGGGGACCCAGAGCAGCAGGCGCACCGCGATGGGCTGCGGCCACTCGCCGGTGTCCTGGAAGGTGGCCAGCCCGAAGTAGCCGAGGAACGAGAGGCCGGTCATCAGGATCCATGTCCGACTCGCGCGTAGCGCAGCGAGCGGGAGCATCCAGAGCACGTACCACGGATGCAACGTCGGCGTGAGGATCATGCCCGCACCGAGGATCCAGAAGAGAGCGCGTTCGGGCCGGTACCGCTGCCATGTGGTCCATGCGACCACGCCGAGTACGAGCGCGCCCGCGGCGTACCGGGCCGCCATTGGCCCTGGCAGCACGGCCTCGAGAAGCGTGAACGGGCCCTTCATGAACCACCAGTTTTCGGCATACGTGGTGAGGCCCGCAAACAGGCCACGACCCGCGAACGCATACGGCGCGTACAGTAGCGCGGCCGTGACTACGAATCCCAGCAGGAATCGGACGCCGAGCCTCCGGGTGAGCGCCGGTACAGCTACAACCGGCGCGAACTTCGTGAGCGCCGCCAACGCGGTCGCGGCCCCCGCGCCCAGGGGTGCGCGGGCCAACAGGATCACGAGTACCAACGCGAAGAGCCCGAGGGGTTCCAGGTGACCGCTCCACGCGACCTCGACCACCAGCAGCGGGGACCAGAGGTAGAGCAGCTGCGTGAGGCGCCGGCTGCGGCCCGTGACGGACGCGACACGCCCGAGCAGCCAGGCGGTACCGAGGTCGAGCCCGAGCCAGAGCAGCTTTGCCTGGAAGATCGCGCCGCCCGCCAGCGCGATCGCGAGGAATGCGAGTTGAGCGAGCGGAGGGTAGATGGTCTGCACGTCTGGGTTGTTGATCAGCCCTCGATAGACGGTACGGATCTCCGACAGCTCGATCGCGGCAGGGGCGTAGCGGTAGGGGTTGATGCCCGCGAGTTGCACCTGGCCGTCCCACAGGTATCGATAGATGTCGTCCGACAGCTCGGGCGTGAGCGGCAACAAGACCAGGCGCATTGCGATGGCGATGCCCCAGATATAGAGGTGTCCGCCGCGCGTGTGCAGGACCTGGCTCGCGCCGACCGCGTACGCCGCGAACGCCCCACCGAAGATGAACAGCCCCATCCACGGGAAGGTCGCACCCGGCCACCACCCGAGTCCGGCGAGCAGTGCCAGCTCCACCACCCCGGCGATGGCCAGGACGCGCCAGGGCTTGGACGGATAGCTGTCCGATGATGGCGTCATCCGAGCCCCGGCCTCGAATCGCTGTGATCATGCCAGCGCTCAACGAGGAGAAGTCGCTTCCGGGGATCCTCTCGAGCATGCCCGACTACGTCGATCGTGTCGTCGTCTCGGACAACGGCTCGACGGACGGGACAGCGGAGGTCGCGCGGGCGCATGGTGCCGAAGTCGTTTTCGAGGCCGAGCGAGGTTACGGTGCCGCGTGCCTGGCCGGGATCCGGCATCTCTCGGAGCAGACGAACCCTCCCGAAGTACTCGTATTCCTCGATGCGGACGGGAGCGACGATCCGAACGAGATAGCCCACGTGGTCGCTCCGATCCAGAGGGGTGAGGCCGAGCTGGTGCTCGGCGTTCGTCGTGGCATCGATGGAGACGTGGGCACGATCCTGCCGCACGCGCGTTTTGGCAACCATCTCGTGCTCGGCCTTACCCAGTTGCTGTTCAGCCACTCCTTCACCGACTTGCCGCCGTTCCGGGCCGTGTCGTTCCCCGAGCTGCTGGCGTTGCACATGGACGACCGCAGTTGGGGCTGGACGCTACAGATGCAGATCAGGGCGGTGCGTGCGGGGCTCCGGATCGTCGAGGTCGAGGTGACCCATCGGCGTCGAACCGAAGGCGTATCGAAAATTTCAGGGAATCTCGCGACCTCGCTCAAGGTCGGTGCGAAGATGTTCTATACGCTCGCTCGCGAGCGGCTCAGGTAGCGGCGGTCTCGTCCAAGAAGGTAGCGAGGCGCACAAACGACTCCTCTGGGATCTCTTCGGCGGGCATGTGTCCGCACTTTTCGAAGACGTGGAGGGTCGCGTTGGGCAGCGCCTCGAGCAACCGCTCTCCGACCCACAACGGGACCACACGGTCGTGTCGTCCCCAGAGGATCAGCGCCGGCACGACCAGGTCGGAAAAGCGAGCGTTGAGGGCGTCGATCCGCTCTGGCACCAGGTTGAGCGCCGAGTCGATGAGCGCGCGCCGCGCTTCGGTGTCGTTCAGTGGTGCCGCGTACCCTTCGACCTGGTTTCGGGCGACCGCGTGCGGATCGTACACGATGGAGCGTAGCACCTTTCGGATCACGAACCGCGCGCCGAGAAGTCGGAAGAGCGCGATCCCGATCCAGCGGTAACGCGCCAGACCGATGAAGGGCGGCAGTCGCTGCTCGTACGCGGCGCTGGCCACGAGGACGAGCCGTGCGAGTCTAGCCTCTTCGTCGTCTTGAAGTCGCAGCGCCAGCAGTAGCGCGATTCCACCGCCGAGGGAATGACCGACGACCGTGAGCCGCCGGAGGTCTCGTTGAAGAACGAGTCGATGGAGCAACTCGGCCTGGTCCTCCGGCCGGTACCGCCCGTCGTCCGGTTTGGGCGCCGCCCCCGATCCCTTGAGGTCGACGAGTACCACGGTTGCGCGCTCCGCGAGGCGAGGCGCCCAGTAGCGCCAGGAAAAGGCGGAAGCTCCGTAACCGTGGATCATGAGCACAGTGTCCACGTCAGGCGCGGGCTCCAGGCCCAGCGTCTCTACGTGGAGGGGAAGCTGCCTTCCGATCACGCGAGAAGGCTGATGAAGAAGTACAGTGGGCCGCGCACATGGTGCTTGCGCGCGTTCAGGCAAGGAACGACGAGGAGTCGTAGCCGAGCTACGGCGACGAGGAGAGACGATGGATCAACCGCGCAACCGCCATGTGCCCAACACCAGGATGAAAGGACACACAAGTTCGTGGGTTGTGGTGGCACGGCCCCATCTCCGTCGTTGGAGCTCCTCGACGTAGCGACGGCTAGGCCTTCGAAGCTCCGCCTAGGATATGAGGCCGTGGCACCGCAACGCGGCCCGCTGTACTTCTTCATCAGCCTTCTAACTCGAGCACAGCGGCCCCACAGCCGCTGAACTGTTCGGCCAGTTCCGGGTGGCAGGTGAAGACGAAGAGCTGGCGGTTGCGCGAGAGGCTGCCCAGAACCTCGATGCCCCGGCCGCGTCGCTCACGATCCCAGTTGACGAAGACCTCATCGACGAAGAGCGGGAGGCGCTCTCCCCCCTGGTCCAGATGGTCCACGATCGCGAGTCGCAGCGAGAGGTACGCCTGCTCGAGCGTGCCGGTAGACATCGGCGGCATGAGCGGTATTGGCGCTGGCAGGCTGGGCCCGAGCACCTGAAAAATGTCACCGGCACCTGTTTCGCTGACCAGGATGCGGTCGTAGCGTCCGCCCGTGAGGTGCTTCAGATACGCTCCCGCCCGCCGGATCAGGTCCGGCTGGTGTTCCTCACGGAAGCGCCGATCGGCGTCACGGATGAGTTGGGCCAGCACCCAGCGTCGGTCCCGTTCCCGGACGAGCCGCGCCTCTTCGTCCTGGAGGCTGGCGATCTCGCCGTCCACGGCGTCCACGGTTTCCTCTCCATGCAGGTGCGCGATGTCCCGGTCGAGCCCCTTGGCGCGGGTGGCCAGTAGCTCTATTCGCTCACTCAGCTGCTCGATCCCCGTGCGGCGGCTGGCGAGGTCGTCCTCGACGATGGTCCACGACTCGCCGGCCTCCTCGGATGCGCCGATGCGGTCGCGCAGTTCGTCGAGGTCAGGGTGAGTGCGCTCCAGCTCGTCCTCGAGTTCGTCGGCCCGGATGTGCGCGGCGAGCCGTGCTGTGGTTGCATCGACACCTCGCTCGAGATCGCCTCCTCCGAGGGCGGTCATGGACTCGGTGAACTCCCCCAACGCGGCCTCGGTTTGCCCGAGCTCCGTCACGAGCCGATCCCGTTCGCGGTGGAGACGTCGAAGTTCGCGGTCGGCTGCCGCTGCGCCCTCTCGGAGTCGCTCCGCGCGCCGGAGTTCGCGGTCGAGCAGGTGGGTCAGGACCTCGGCCTCGAGAGGCACTTCCAGCCCGAGACTCGCGGTCAGAGCGGCCGCCTCCGCATCGACGCGGTCGATCCGCTCCATGAGATCATCTCTCTCCCCGGATCGCTCCCGGTGATCTCTCATGAGCCCTTGAAGCCGTTCGAAATCGGAGGCGAGGCCTTCCGACGGCTCGTCGAGAAGAGCGGGCTCGGTGGGGATGTCCTTCAGAAGCTCGAGAACGAGGTCGCGAGTCTCCCGCTCGAGCTGCCGCGCTCGAGCGAGTCCAGCGGCTGGACTACGCTGGGCCCCTGCGGACGTGGCCGCCGTTCGGGCTCTCTGCCACTGGGTCAACAACGTGAGCCCGATCGCACCGGCGGCGGCCCCGAGCGCCGTCAAAATGCCGAGACCCGAGAGCGTGCCCGCCACCACGAGCGTGACTCCGAAAAGCGTCATCAGCATGGCAACGACGGGGATGGCTCTCCCGGCCTCCGCCGCTTCGGGATCGCCGTCGTCGAGTAAGCGCCGCTCGTCGCGGGCCCGGCGAGCATCTCGGACTCGGGCGCGCAGCGCCCGGGCGGACAGCGCCGAGATCGCTCCCTTCGGAGCTTCAGCGATAGGAACGGCAAGCAGCTCTCCGCCCAGCTCGTCAATCCGACGGGCGAGGTCGCTCGTCTCTTGCTTCAACCCCTGACGGCGTGCTCGGTCCGAGAGGGCCCCGCTCGCCAGTGCCAGGAAAGACTCGACTTCCTCGGAGCGGTCGAGTAGCGCCCGGGCTCTCTCGTCGTAGCTCGCGACCGCAGCCTCCGGCTCTTGCAGATCCCGGTCGGTCTCCGATGTACGCTCCGCCAGCTCGCGCACCCGAGCCTCGAGAGCGCTGAGGTGCGCACTCGGATCGGACGGCTGCGACTGTAGTGCCTCACGTGGCCCGCCCTCCTCTCGAAGCGTCGCGATGCGGAGGAGCTGGGCTCGGATTGGGGTCAGGGTCTGTACGCGCTCCACCGCGACGCGCTCTCGCTCTCTCGCCTCGCGAGCGTCGTACAACTCGGTCCGGGTCCGCTCGAGCTCCTCGGCGAGCGCCCTGATCTCCCTATCGCGCTCAAGCGCCTGTCGTCGCTGTGAACGCAGGGTGCGGATGTGGTCCTGCACTCTTCTAACCCGCTGATTCCCGCGTCGGTGAGGTCGCCACAACGCGCCGGCCTCCTGTTCGAGCACGTCCGCGACGCTACGGGCCGGCAAGAGGTCGGTCGTTCCCATCGAGCCGAGGATGCGATCCTGAATGCGTGCCCACGTCTCGGAGTCCAGACCCGCGAGATCCGCGAGCGTGACGGCGAAGACCTGGCGGAAGACGGAGCGCGGAACATGATCGACCCACGGGAGGGCACGATTGCGTAGCTCATCGACCCGCCCGTCGATCGTGAGCCTCCCCCCGGGCTGTGAACGCAGATGACGCTCGACCTCGACACACCCCTCCCCGTCCAGGCGCAGTCGTGCGCTGCCACAGGCGTCCTCGCCATCCCATGGCAGGTAGGGATTTCCCTCCCTGGAGGCAGGGTGAAAGCCATATAGCATTGTGGTAAGGAAGTGGAAGAGCGTCGACTTGCCCGCTTCATTGGGGCCGAGAACCACGACGAGTCCGGGCAGAGCGTCAGCGCCCGAGTCGAAGTTGCTGAGCCGCCCGAACGCGCGGACATGGATGCGCTCGATCCTCACGGTGCGTCACCCTCGGATGCGAGCAGACGCGCCGCGAGCTCCCCATCTGCCTCTCGCAGCAATTCGCGAACGTATGCGTCGACGACCGCCGCGTCTTCGGAGGTGACACCCGCGAGGGTGCCGGCGTCGAGCGCTGTCAACCGCGTCTCGCCCCGGCGGATCGATTCGCTGAGCCGCAGGGTCTCGCCGAGCACGTCGGTGCGGATGCGATGCTCATGGATCGGAATGACCGGGTGAACCCGGTCCGCCATGACGACGACGTCGAGAGCACCCAGCGCCTCCGCCAGCTCCCGAGCGAGCTCGTCCCGGTTCTCGTCGTCCTGGAGCTCCTTCCAGAGAGGGCACGGTCCGGCGAGCTGGACACGAACCATCCACTCGACGTCCGAGGCGGCTGCCTGCCCGTCGCGGAACGACCGCCACACGGCTCCGATGCGTTGCTCGAGCCGGTCGAGGGAGTCGGCTCCTTCCAAGTGGTCGACGGTGATCGTCTCCCACCGGATCGGCGTCAGGGCCCGGAAAGAGATCTCCGGCGCCTCGCGGTCGCTGAGGTCGACCAAGAGCGCTCCGCGCGCCCCGGTATCGGTATGGGTACGCCCCAGAAGGCTTCCCGCGTACACGACCGGAGGGTCCAGGGAGAGCTCCTGGCGGACATGCACATGGCCCAGCGCCCAGTAGTCGAAGCCGGAACGGATGAGATACGTGAGCTCCGAGGGTGCGTACGCGTGATGAGCTTCAGCTCCGAGGGACGAGTGCACCTGAGTGTGCAGCAACGCCACTTCGGGCAGGTCGCCCGTCGGAGCCGGAAGAAGTCGCGAGAGGTCCCGTTTCTCCCGGTCGCCTGCGTGGCCCGCGGCCGATACGTGGCCCGCGGGCTCACCTTCCCGGTCGTGTATGAGGATCCGTTTGGGAGTGGCGTCCCAGGCGACGTGCACGTTCGCCGGCCAATCCAGCGGTCGCGGGCCGGAGAGCGGCGACCCGGGGTCGTGGTTGCCCGTCGCGTATACCACGGTGACACCGTGTTGCTCGAGGCGGCGCATCTGCTCCAGGAGAAACCGCTCGGTCTGGAAGGAGAGTCGGTCGCCGTCGAAGAGGTCGCCGGCGATCAGGAGAGCGTTGGCGTCCTCTCGTATCGCGAGGTCGGCGGTGCGGCGGAAGGCATCCCGGGACGCCTCTCGGAGTCGACGTCGTACGGTCGCTGAACGGCCTGCGAAGGAGGTGTCGAGGTGGACGTCGGCCAGGTGGACGAAACGCATGGCAGAAGCTAGAGCAAAGCTCAATCCCTGGGAATTCGCTAGGCGGGTCTACGGTTGGCTACCATGGGACACTGACTGTGAGCCCCAAAACGAGCCCCGAATTCGGCCACTTGCATTGTGAAAGGCCGTTTCTCTTGCCAATGCGGGTTTCCCGCCGACAGCTTCACGGGTATCCTTCACTCAATATCTTTCTAGCGCTCAACGTCGGTTACCGAAGAGTCGTGCCCAGGCGCACACCCCCTTCCCCATGAGCGACACGACGGAAACGGCTGATCGCCGACTCCGAGAGGATTCCCCCACCGTCAGCGTGGTCTGCGAGCAGGTCGGCCAGATCATCGGCGGGCCGGAGGCCCGCCTGGCGGTCGACTTCGCGGAGATCTTTCTCTCCAGGACCCCGCGCGAGCTGCTGCAGGAGCGGGGAACCGACGACCTGACCCAGATGGTCGTGGGCTTGTTCCGCTTTTTCGCCGAGGCGAAGCCGGACCGTGTCAACGTCGTCGTGTCGAATGCGGACCCCGAGAGCGATGGCCGGCGTGCTCCCGTCACGACGGTGCAAACCAACGTCAGCGAGCGCCCCTTCATCGTAGACACGATCCGCGAGTTCCTGCACTCGCAGCAACTCTCGATCTCCCAGATCGTGTATCCTCTCTTCGATATTGATCGTGACGAGCAGGGGAACTTGGTCGCGGTGCGGCCGCCGGGAGACGGTGGGTCGAAGGAGTCGCTCGTGTACTGCGAAGTGGCTCGAGTCGATGATCATAAGAGGCTCGACCGTATCCAGCGGGAGTTGAGCAGCTGTCTCCAGGACGTCGTGCGGGCGACGGACGACTTCAGCCCCATGATCGACGCACTGAACTCCGTGGTGGCGGAGCTCGCGGAACACGGTCGGGCGCTCGAGGATCGACGCGAGGAAATCGACGAGATCCAGGAGTTCCTGCGCTGGATTAGAGACGGGGGACTCGTGTTCCTCGGGTATCGCGGATACGACCTGGTCGACGGACCGGGTGGAGAGCGCAGCGTACTGGTGGAGCCCGGCTCCGGACTCGGCGTTCTTCGCAACGAGGGCCAGTCGCGCTACGCGGGGCCGGTCCCGCTGTCGCAGCTGGATGACGGGGTTCGCGATCTGGTGGAAGGCGGCCCTGTGCTGATCATCAGCAAGACGAAGTCGGAGTCGACGGTCCATCGCCGGGTGCGCATGGACTACATCGGGGTCAAGAAGCTCAGGCCCGATGGAACCGCGGCCGGCGAGCATCGCTTCGTGGGCCTGTTCACCTCGAAGGCCTACTCCGAGGATGCCGAGAACATCCCGATCCTGCGTCAGAAACTCACGCAGATCCTGAGCGGGGCTGAGGCGGTCCAGGGGTCATACGACTACAAGGAGATCATAACGATCTTCAACTCGCTGCCGAAGGAGGAGCTCTTCCTCACTTCGGCAGCGGAGATAGGCGGCGACATCCGGACCGTGCTCAGCCGGTACCACACATCGGGTGTGCGTGTCACGCTGCGCGAGGACCCACTCAAGCGCGCTGCCGCGGTCATGGTCATCATTCCCCGGGATCGCTTCTCGGGGACTGTCCGCAAAGCGATCGAGGCCGCTCTAGTGGAGGAGCTGCAGGGCGAGGTCCTGAACTACCATCTCGCGATGGGCGAGGGGGACCAGGCCCGTCTCCACTTCTATATCGGCGCCACGAGTGAACGGCTCGAAAAGATCGACGCGAGGCAGATCGAGCGCCGCGTCGCCCTGCTCACGCGCACTTGGATCGACCGCCTGCAAGAGGGGCTCGAGGCCGTGCTGAAGTCGGCGGACGAGGCGCTTAGGCTGGCTACGCTCTACGGCTCAAGGCTCACAGCCGAGTACCAGGCGGCGACCGATCCCGAGATCGCAGTCGCCGATGTGCTCGAACTCGAGGCCTTGGCGGCCAGCGGCCGGTCGATATCGATCGCGCTCGCGAACCGCGGCGGGGAGATCTCTGTCGCGGGTGTCCAGGGGGTGACGGAGCTCAAAGTCTTTCTGCGAGGCGAGCGGCTGATCCTCTCGGACTTCATGCCGATCCTGGAGCACGCAGGGCTACGGGTGATCGCGGTGAAGCCCTTCGAGGTGGGCGAGTCGGGGTCGCAAGGCGCTACGATCTGCGTCTTCGCCGTTCAGGACTCCGAGCAACGGTTGCTCGACGTGGAGCGCCGTGGCCCGAACTTGTCGGAGACCATTCTCGCGGCTCGTGCCGGCGATGCCCTCAGCGACCAGCTGAATGCACTGGTCGTCAGCGCGGGACTCCACTGGAGAGAGGTCGACGTGCTGCGCGCGTACGCGGCGTCCGCCTTCCAGATCGGGGCCGTACCGAGTCGCAAGTCGATCCCCGCGGCCCTCGTGCGGTATCCCGGCATCGCGAAAGAGCTTCTCGATCTCTTTGCCACGAAGTTCGATCCGTCGACCGGTGCCTCGAAGGAGGAACGGCTCTCCGCGATCGCGGACATCCGGGCTCTCTTCAACGGGTCACTGCGGAGTGTGGATGCGTTGCCGGACGACCGTGCACTGCGCCGAGTCGAGGAGCTCATCGGCGCGACGCTGCGTACGAATTTCTATATGCACGGCGGCAAGGAGCCGACGTTCCGTTCCGGCGGTGTGCCGTACATCTCGTACAAGTTCGACTGCCGGGAGATGGAGTTCTTGCGCCGCTCGAGGCTCCGCTTCGAGGTGTGGGTGCACTCGTCCCGCATGGAAGGCGTCCACTTGCGCGGCTCGAGCGTCGCGCGAGGGGGCATCCGCTGGAGTGACCGGCCCGACGACTTCCGCGCGGAGGTGCTCGGCCTGGTGAAGACGCAGATCGTGAAGAACGCCGTGATCGTTCCGGGCGGCTCGAAGGGAGGCTTCGTGACCCGCGTCGTGCCGTCCGACCCCGAGCAGCGGCGGGAAGAGGGGCGTGCCCAGTACCAGACGCTCATACGCGGGTTGCTGGACCTCACCGACAACCTCTCGGACGGCAAGACGGTACCGCCGGAGAACGTCGTCGCGTACGACACGGCGGATCCGTACCTCGTGGTCGCCGCAGACAAGGGCACCGCGACCTTCTCGGACCTCGCGAACTCCATCTCGTCCGAGTACGGTTTCTGGCTCGACGATGCGTTCGCGTCCGGTGGTTCGAACGGCTACGACCACAAGGCGATCGGCATCACGGCACGGGGCGGGTGGGAATGCGTGAAGCGTCACTTCCGCGAGATAGGGAAGGATATCCAGAGCGAGCCGTTCAGCGTGGTGGGCATCGGCGACATGAGCGGCGATGTCTTCGGCAACGGCATGCTGCTCTCCGAGCAAATCCGCTTGATCGCGGCGTTCGACCACCGGCACATCTTCATCGATCCGGACCCCGATCCCGCGACGACGTTTGCCGAGCGGACGCGCGTGTTCGAGCTCGGGCGATCGAGCTGGGAGGACTATGACACGAGCCTGCTGAGCGAGGGCGGCATGATCGTGCCGCGGGGCTCAAAGGAGGTCGAGCTGACGCCGCAGGCCCGCCGCGCGCTCGGTTTGCCGGACGACGCTCCCGACATCATGGAGGGGGAGGCCCTCATCCGCGCGGTGCTCCGGGCGCCCGCAGAGCTACTCTGGAACGGCGGCGTCGGTACGTACGTGAAGGCGAGCTCCGAGAGCCACGCCGATGTCGGCGACTCATCGAACGATGAGGTCCGAATCGACGCGCCGGATGTCCGGTGCGAGGTCGTAGGCGAGGGCGGTAACCTCGGCTTCACGCAGCGAGCGCGTATCGAGTACGCGCTGAACGGCGGCCGCATCAATACGGACGCTCTCGACAACTCGGCCGGCGTCGACATGTCCGACCACGAGGTCAATCTCAAGATCCTGTTGGCGCCCGCGGTCGCGAGCGGCAGCATGAGCGAAGACGGCCGCAACGAGCTTCTCCAAGAACTGACCGAGGACGTGGCGGAGCTCGTGCTCATGAACAACCGGACGCAGAGTCTCGCGATCTCCTTGGATGCACGGAGGGCAAAGGAAGGGGCTGACGACTTCCGCGATCTCATGTTCGCGCTCGAGAAGACCGGTGAGTTGGACCGACGCTCCGAGTCCCTGCCGACCGGTGACGTTCTCGACGAGCGACGGGATCGGGGGCAGACCTTGGCCCGCCCGGAGCTGTGCATCTTGCTCGCCTATTCCAAGCTGTCCCTGATGAGCGGCTTGCTGCGCAGCGGCCTTCCGGACGATCCGGTGACCGAGAGCTATTTGCTCGGGTACTTCCCCCCGGCCGCGATGGTCGCGGTGGGGAGCGAGCACCTCGCGTCGCACCGTCTGCGTCGCGAGATCATCGCGAGCCAGCTCACGAACGATCTCGTCGACCTGATGGGGGCGACGTTCGTGCACCGTCTGGTCCGTGATACCGGCCGAAGCGCCGAGCAGATCGCGCGCGCTTGGCTGGTGGCGTCGCGGCTGGCTGACCACCGGGCGCTCCTGAACGAGATGGGTGCTCAGGCCGCGATGAACTCACGTGTCACGTATCGCTGGCTGCTCGGCTTGGCCCGGGTGCTCGAGCGCACGGCTCGATGGGTCTTGGGCAACGTCGACGCGGACGTATCGCCTGCACGTATCGTCGCACAAAACCTCGAAGGACTGGCCACCCTCCGGAACTCGTTTAGTGAGATCGTCACCGGGGAAGACCGCGCGCTGTTCGAGGCCCGCGTGGATGAGATCCGAGAGGTCGGCGCCGACGAGGCCTTCTCTCAGCGGCTGATCACGCTCCGCTTCCTGGACCAACTACTGGAGATCCTCGAGATCGGGCGCGAGACCGAGGCGGGCACGCTCGACACCGGCCGAATCTACTACGAGATCTCAGAGGCCTTCCACGTGCCCTGGCTGCGCCGTAGTACGTTTGCGGCGGCGGGCGACGATCACTGGGAGCAGCGTGCCGCGCAGGTTCTGTCAGCGGAGCTTTCCCGGGCGCACAGACGCCTCGTCTTCGCGGCCGTCACGAAGACCGTAGGTGCAGCGGATCCGTCCAGGGCTACCAGCGAGTTGCTGCGCTCGCACCCCCATGAGGTCCAGCGCTTCATGGACATCGTCGAGGAGCTCAAGGGCGAAGAAGCGCCGGGATTGGCCGCGGTCTCGGTGACCACGCGCGAGCTGTCCGCGCTCGCCGATCGCCTTTCGTAAGCCGTATCGAGTGGCGCTAGAAGGGCCCCAACAAGAGCGAGACGGTGAGCGTTGCGCCACGCAGATGTTCGGGACCGACCTGAGGGAGATCTTCGACGCCGTAGACGAAGCGGTAGCCGAGCTGGGCCCGGAGCTCGGCGAGGTCGCTCAGGGGGAAAACGCCGACGACCTCAGGCTCTACGACGCCGAAATTGTCCGCGGCGAGCTCGGTGCCGACGATGGGCAGGCTGATCTTGGCGTTGCCCGCACCCACCAGCAGGCGCAGCCCGATGCCGATGGCTCGCGCTTGCGCGAGCCGATACTCCGACTGCACACCCGCGTATGAGATCGCCAATTCGAGGTCGGACGCGCCCGCGACGCCTGAGATCTTCAGTGGCTTCGCCAACGCCCACCCGCCCCCTCCCAACGAGAAAGAGGTGCCGAAGGAGATCCGGGCGTCGCCGCCGACCATCCAGGCACCCCTGTTTCTGAGAGAGGTCCTCCTCGTGCCGACGGACACGAACGCCATGGCGGCTGCTGACTCAGACGCGGCGATCTGTCCCTGGACAGGTACGCCGAAGGTCGCGAGCGCGGCGAGGGTGAGGCAGAGGCTGTGATGCATCCGGGAAGTGTGCTCCGGGTGGGAATTAGTCGGAAGTTCCCCGTCCATTAGTCGCGAGAAAGTTACAGGCGAGGGCGCATGCGCGGGATGGATAGCGCAGCTTGTCCCCCGTGCGCGTTGGGGGTGAGCGAAGGAAAAACGTTGAAGCCAAGCCCGGAGTGTAGGATCTTTGAGATATCCACCAACGTCAAAGGGATCAGATTGTCGACCGGAAGTGCGCGCAACCCGGAGACCGGCTCGAGCCGGAAGACACGGGGCTTCACGCTTCTGGAAATGACGGTCGTGTTGGTATTGACCGCGCTCACGCTCGGCTTTGCCTCACTCTCGTTCAGCGGTTACTACCAACGAATCGCTGCGCGACGTGCCGCGCTGGTGTTCGCGCAGGACCTGACTTTGGCGCGCGCGACCGCTGTGCGCATCCGTGAATCCGTGGTGATCCGATTCTACGAGTCCAGTCGATGGTACGTCGTTGAAACTCAGTCCGGTTCGGTGGAGCTGTCCAGTCGCCGCTTTGGCGACAACGCCGATATCAACTTGAGCGCCATCAATCTAGATCTGACCGGAGACTCTCTGGTCTTCAACTCGAGAGGAATCGCCGACCTCAGCGGGGCTTCTGGCGCGCTCGGAACGGCATCGTTTTCTTCCGGAGCCACCATGTACACCGTCTCGTTCAACAGCATGGGAGCGTCGAAAGTCGAGCAGACTTGAACCAACAACCATGGACCTCCACTCGCCGCTGCAGCGGTTTTACGCTCATCGAAGTGATGGGTGCGCTCCTCATCTTCTCGATGGGCGTCTTGATGGTGCTACAGCTCAGCGCCGCTCTGGGGATCCAGATAAGGTATGCGGCCGTCCAGTCGGAGATCGTCGTGCTCGCCAACGAACGGCTGGACTCCTTGGAAGCGACGCCGTTCGACTCACTTTCGATAGGGACGGCTGCAGACACGACTGCGGTCGAGGGGTTCTCGTACGAGCGCGAGGCCGTGATCAGCGAGATAACCCCCGTGTTGTATATGATCGTCGTGACGCTGACGCCCCTCAACGACGCCGCTCCGTCGTATTCCGTGACCTCGTACATGTCCGCCGTCTGGTAGCTAGCAGCCGGGCTGCTAGAGGGTTTGCCGGCTTCACGCTCGTCGAAGCCATACTCGCGCTCTTGCTCTCGTCGGTCGTGATCATCCTGGTGAGCACGACGTTTCTGATTCAGAACCAGTACTACTCGACGCAGATCCTGGCGACCGGAGCCCACGACAACGCGAGAGCGGCGACCGAGCTGATGGCGAGCGAGATACGATCGGTCATGGAGTCTGGAATAACGGTGGCGGGCAAGAAGACGCTCACGATCCGCACTCCGATGACGATGATGGTGGTCTGTGATATAGGCGTCAGTCACGCTACGATGTACTTCGATGGCGGAATCGCCGGCCTGGGCATCGCCGAGGTCGCCGGAGCGGCGACTCGCGACACGCTCACGGGCGCGTGGACGTACGGGAACAGTAACTGGTCGTCACTGGACCGTGGAGGTGGGACCCCCAGCAACGAGTGCGCTGTCAATGGAGCGGATACGGCATCTGTCGCATCGGACTTCTACCGCCTCCAGAAGACCGTTCTTTCGACTCTCTTTGGCGCTGATCCGGCGGTGGGCGACGTCCTCATGCTCTTCCGCGAGACGACCTTCAAGTTCCAGACCTCGGTCATGGACCCGACGACTGTCGGGCTCTTCCGGCAGGCATACGGAGAGAGCCTGATCGAGTACGCGACTGGAATGGATACGACGTCCCAGTTCCAATACCGGACAGGGTCGAGCTATAGTGACACCGTGACCGCTTCCTCCCTCCAGAACATCGACGTCATTCGCATCGTAGCGGAGGCTCGCAAGCGGGCAGAGACCGGTGGGGTGGACGACATGATGTTCGGATGGGCGGTGAATATCGCCCTGAGGAACCTCCGTCAGAACGAGTAGCGCGTGGGGGGCTCGCCATGGCGCCGATGATTCCCGCGGGAACCCTACCGACGCAACGGTTTACGGCCAAAGCCAGTACTTAAGGAGTGTGGAAGCTACGAACATGATGGGCCGACCCCGCCTTCGCTCGGACAGCCGGCGGAGCGTGCAGTGGCACACTTTCTTCAGGGATGATACCGGTTGATGCAACCGACCAATACTCAGGACCCTCAGTACTACCACAGGGTCGTCGACTGCCAGTGGGCATGCCCGGCGCACACCAACGTGCCGGAATACATCCGCCTCATAGCGGACGGAAAGTACACCGAATCGTACATGCTCAACCGGGAGTCGAACGTCTTCCCCGGGATTCTGGGGCGGACGTGCGACCGGCCTTGTGAGCCGGCTTGCCGACGCACGCGTGTCGAAGACGAACCGGTCGCCATCTGTCGCCTGAAGCGTGTTGCGGCCGATCTGCGCGGTGACGTCGATCACCTGCTGCCGAAGGCGCCCGAGAGTAAGAACGGCAAGCGTATCGCGCTCATAGGGTCTGGCCCCGCTTCACTCACGGTGGCCAACGATCTCGTGCCACTCGGTTACGAGTGCGTGATCTTCGAGGCGCTGCCCAAGGCCGGTGGCCTCATGCGCAGCAACATCCCGTCGTTCCGCCTACCGGTTCGAGTGCTCGAGGAAGAGATCGACATGATCCTCGATATGGGAGTTGAGATCCGCTACGACCACCGCATCGAATCGCTCAAGGAAATGCTCGGCTCGGGCGAGTTCGACTCGATCTTCATCGGTACCGGTGCTCCGAAGGGCAAGGAGCTCGACATTGAGGGGCGCCAAGAGGCCGACGCCAACGTGCACATCGGCATCGACTGGCTCGAGTCCATCCACTTCGGCCACATCGATTCGGTCGGCGAGCGCGTCCTGGTCATCGGCGTCGGGAACACCGCCATGGACTGTTGCCGGTCCTCCCTGCGGTTGGGCGGCAATGACATCAAGGTCATGGCGCGCAAGTCGCGTCAGTACTTCAAAGCGTCTCCGTGGGAGCTCGAGGACGCCGAGGACGAACAGATCGAGATTCTGGTGAACCACTCGCCGCAGAAGTTCGTGATGGAAAACGGGCGTTTGACCGGCATGATTTTCGACCTGGTCGAATGGGACGAAGACGAGAACGGTCGGCTGGTGAGCAAGAAGCTGGGTGAGAAGTTCATCGAGGCCGACGACGTGATCCTCGCGATTGGGCAGGACAACGCGTTCCCGTGGATCGAGCGTGACATCGGCATCGAGTTCGGCGATTGGGACATGCCAGTCGTGGATCGCGCCACGTTCATGACCACCCGCGAGGGTGTCTTCGTCGGTGGCGACGCCGCGTGGGGCCCCGAGAACATCATCTGGGCGGTCGAGCACGGACATCAAGCCGCGATCTCGATCCATCAGTACTGCCAAGACGAGTCGGTCACCGACCGTCTGCCGTACGGCATGAACCTCGTCTCGACGAAGATGGGTCTGCACGAATGGCGCTACTCGAACGACTACGATCCGAATCTGCGGACCGAGATGCGCTACGAGGATCTGGAGGCGCGGCTCGCCGACATATTCGTGGAAGCCGAGCTGGGTTTCGACCTCAAGGAATCGGTGCGTGAGGTCGAGCGCTGCCTCAACTGCGACATTCAGACCGATTTCACGACCAACCTCTGCATCGAGTGCGACGCGTGCATCGACGTCTGTCCGACTCACTGCCTCACGATGACCCACAACGGTGAAGAGGAAGAGGTTCGCCAGCGGCTCACGGCGGTGGCCGAGAATACGGAACAGGCGCTCTTTGCCTCCGAGGCCCTTCCCCAAACGGCGCGCATCATGTTCAAGGACGAGGACCTGTGCGTCCACTGCGGTCTGTGCGCTGAGCGATGCCCGACCGCCGCCTGGGACATGATGCAGTTCGACCTTCTCATCCCCTACGCGGGACAGGAACCTTGGCCCACGACAGCACCTACGGCGTCAACGACTTCGGCCTGAAGATCGCCACGGTCAACGGGACCGGGTCAGCCAGCGCGAACGGACTGCTGCTGCAGGCGCTGTTCCGTATGGGCGTCCCCGTATCGGGCAAGAACGTATTCCCGTCGAACATCCAGGGGCTGCCCACGTGGTATGAGATCCGCGTGAACGCGGACGGGTACACCGCGCGCAGCCCCGATTTTCAGCTCATGGTGGCGATGAACCCGGAGAGCTACGCGCGCGACATCGAGGAGGTCGCGTCCGGCGGGTGGATTCTATACGACAGCAGCCGCGAGCTGTCTGACGAGTTCAAGCGCGACGACGTCGCGTTCCTCGGCGTTCCGTTCGCCGAGCTGTGCGTCCACCGTTTCGACGGATCACGCACGCGCATCCTGATGAAGAACATCACCTACGTGGGGGCGCTCGTCGCACTGCTCGACATCGACATGGACGTTGTGAAGGGGATGCTGCAGGAGAAGTTTGCGACTAAGCAGCACCTCATGGACGCGAACTTCATCGCGATCGAGCTCGGATACGATTACGCCGAGGAACACTTCGACTGTCCGCTCCCGATTCGGCTCGAGACCATGGACGCGACGAAGGACTGCGTCATGGTCACCGGGAACGCCGCTGCCGCTCTGGGCTGTGTCTACGCAGGTGCCACCGTCGGCGCCTGGTATCCGATCACGCCCGCGACGTCCGTCATGGACGGCTTCACCGAGTACTGCAATCGATTCCGGGTCGACCCCGAGACCGGCAAGAAGAATTTCTGCATTCTGCAAGCGGAGGACGAGCTGGCGGCGGCTGGCATGGTCATCGGCGCGGGCTGGATGGGTGCGCGGGCGTTCACGCCGACCTCCGGACCCGGCATTTCGCTCATGACCGAGTTCATTGGGCTTGCGTACTACGCCGAGGTCCCGAGCGTCTTCTTCGATATCCAGCGTACGGGCCCTTCGACCGGCATGCCGACGCGCACGCAACAGGGCGACCTGATGCTCTGTGTCTACGCATCCCACGGGGACACCAAGCACATTGTGCTCTTCCCGGCGGATCCAAAGGAATGCTTCGAGTTCGCGGTCGCCGCTTTCGATCTCGCAGAGCGCTTCCAGACTCCGACCTTCGTCGTGTCGGATCTGGACATCGGAATGAACGACTGGATGATCCCAAAGCTCGAATGGGACGACGATTTCGTGCCGGATCGCGGCAAAGTGCTCTCCGCGGAGGATCTCGAGCAGGCGGGGCAGTTCTACCGGTACCTGGATGTCGACGGTGACCACATCGCGGCGCGCACGCTTCCGGGGGTGCATCCGAAGGGCGCGTACTTCACGCGCGGGTCGGGCCACGACAAGTACGGACGCTATACGGAAGACTCGGACGCGTACCGCGAAGTCATGGACCGCTTGCTGAAGAAGGTCGAATCGGCGGCTGATGCAGTGCCGGAGCCGGAGGTGCACGCGATGGAGGGTGGCTCACGGCTTGGGCTCCTTTCGATCGGCGGCTGCCACTGGGCGGTGCTCGAGGCGCGGGACCAACTCATACGGGACGGCGTGCTGATCGACTATCTGCGCGTTCGCGGCTTTCCGTTCAACCACACGGTCGAGCAGTTCCTGGACGAGCATGACCTCGTCATCGTCGTCGAACAGAACCGGGACCAGCAGTTGAGGAAGCTGCTGCTGCTGGAGACGAACTGCGTGAAGCAGAAGCTGGTGTCGGTCACCGACTATGGGGGGCAGCCGCTGAGCAAGGGAATCGTGCTCGAGGGTGTCGCCCCCTACCTGGAGGCGCTCGCCGTGGAGGTCCCATGAGCTATATCACCAAGCCTTCGGCCAGGCACCCAAGGCTGCCGAGGAACGCGCTCGGGCTCACGGTTCGCGACTATGAAGGCACCATGTCGACGCTGTGCGCCGGGTGCGGTCACGATTCGGTCACCGCCGCGCTCGTTCAGACCTTCTTCGAGTTGGACGTCGAGCCGTATCGGGTCGCGAAGCTGTCCGGGATCGGCTGCTCTTCGAAGACGCCGGCCTATTTCGTGAGCGAGGCACACGGCTTCAACAGCGTGCATGGTCGCATGCCTGCGATCGCCGCCGGGGCGAATGCGGCGAACCGAGATCTGCTCTTCGTCGGCATCTCCGGAGACGGCGATTCGCTCTCCATCGGCCTCGGCCAGTTCTGCCACGCGATCCGTCGCAACGTGAACATGCTGTACGTCTTGGAGAACAACGGTGTGTACGGCCTCACCAAGGGCCAGTTTTCGGCCTCTGCGGACATCGGCACGACCTCGAAGCGCGGTGAGGTGAACAAGCAAGGACCGATCGATCCGGTGAACCTGGCGCTCTCGCTGGGTGCGACCTTCGTGGCGCGCTCGTTCTCGGGAGACAAGGCCCAACTCGTGCCTATTCTCAAGGCCGGGCTGGCGCACAATGGCTTCGCCCTCGTCGATGTCATTTCGCCATGCGTGACCTTCGCCGACCACAAGGGCTCCACGAAGAGCTACGCGCATACGCGCGACAACATGCACGAGGTCATCGCGACCGACTTCGTTCCGCTGCGAACCGAGATCAAGACCGACTACGCCGACGGGTCCGTGCGGGCAATCACCATGCACGACGGTAGCGTGGTGAAGCTGCGGAAGGTCGACGAGGAGTACGACCCCAGCGACCGGGGTGGCGTGCTCGACTATCTGGGCGCGACCAGGTCGCGAGGTGAAATCGCCACGGGCCTTCTGTTCTTGGAGGAGGCGGGCGCCGACATGCACGGCTTCCACGGCACCGTGGATCGGCCGCTGGTCGACGTCCCATACGAAACCCTGTGTCCCGGTGGCGCTGCGCTCGAGGAGTTGCAGAGGGAGTGGCGCTAGGCAGCGCGTAGACCAGCTAGCCCATCGGCGAGGCCAGCGCGAAGCCGTAGATCGCGATCTTGCCCTTCTCTTCGCCGCTCAGGATCTCGTAGTCGAGTAGGTCGAGGTCGTGCTCGCTCAACCGGGCGGCGATCGTGTCCTTCGCTGGGGGCTCCATGTCGAAGCCGAACATGATGTTTTCGCCGTAGAACCAACGAATGCTTGCGGTGGCTACCATGCCCAACAGACGCAGCGGCGGCTCGGCCTTCACCAGCTGCCGGGCGAAGTAGTCGAACGCGAGCGTGCTGCCCGAGGGGAACGACGACACGGTACGCAGCGTGTCGGTGATGGCCTCTTCTTCCAGGTACATCGTGACCTCCACGAAGGTGACGTGGGAGGAGTCGATGCCCGCCTTCTGGAGGGCCGCGAGCTTCGCTTGCTGAGTCGGTCGGGCGTCGACTTCGAACACAGGGTGACCCCACTCACGCAAGATGCCGTACGCTCTGGTACCCCAGCCCGCTCCGAGAATGACGACCTGCTCGGCGGTGTCCAGCGAAGCCCGCCGCGTGCGGTCGAAGAACTCGGTGCGGATGCCCATCGCGGACGCGAGGCCTGCGGGGCGCGGGCCGGGGTACCGGAAGGTTTCCGGGAAGTAGCCGCTCAGGCGTCCCGCGAGCATGGTCGGTCCCATCAACAACGACCAGATCGGGGGCGGTAGCGCGGGTAAGGTCACCGACAGTTTTTTCGCTGCGACGTCCTCACGTTCGCCGGCGTCGTGCATCATCATTCGGCCCATGAAAGGCTCATAGGCAGTGCCCGAGATGCCTTTGCGACGGTTGAGCAGCAGCAAGGCGCCCATGTAGGCGATGAGCCCAAGCATCGATATCGGCGCCAGCGCCAGGGAGACGAGCCCGAACAGCAGGATTCTCAACGGCGTCACGATCGACCTCCCATGCGTGGTGGTCCGGCGGCGCCGCACGATTACACCCGTCCGGTCCCCGGACGCAAGTACGCCCTACCCCTTGACCAGCTAGGTGTCGTCCCCTATACCTAAGTGGGCGATGCATGAGCCACGCAGGGGTAGGTCGAACCTGGCTTCTGCAATGATTCTGGTTTGCACTCCAGGGGCACCACATGAGCGGCAGTAACCTGTTCACCGGAACGCTGGACCTTCTCATCCTCCGGACGGTAGAGGCCGCGCCCCTGCATGGGTACGCGATCGGGAAGGCTCTGCGCGATGGCTCGGAAGGTGTGCTCGCGGTCGAAGAGGGCGCGCTGTACCCCGCGCTGCACCGGCTCGAGGGCCGCAACCTGCTCGACGCGCAGTGGGGGAAGACCGCCACCGGCCGCAGGGCAAAGTTCTACCGGGTCACGCCCGCGGGTGCCGAACATTTGGCCGCTGAGGCTGCCCGTTGGGCCCGATACTCGGGGGCGGTGGCCGCGATCTTGGGTGGCGGTTCGCGGTAGGGTGCAAGGATGAGCCGCACCCCCTTCCTTCGGTCTCTTCGCCCGGGCCAAGTCCGAGCCGACGAGACCGAGGACATCAAGCAGGAGATCGAGTTGTACCTGGATCTCCGTACCGACGAGCTCGTACACGGGGGCATGGACCCAAAAGAGGCGAGGCGACTCGCCGAGCGACGCTTCGGGGACATGACGAGAATCGAAGCCGAGATGCGCCGCGAGGCGGGTAGGCAACGAGCTCACAGGGGGAGGACGATGACGATGGGTGGATTGAGACAGGACCTCGCATTCGCATTGCGGACCTTCCGCAGGAGCCCGGGCTTCACGCTCGTCGCGGTGCTCACGCTTGGGCTCGCGCTGGGCGGGAACACGGCGATCTACTCGGTGGTGGACGCGGCGTTGCTTCAGGCGATGCCGTTCGAGGATCACGAGGAGCTGGTCTACCTGAATGGGTACCATCTCGTTGACGGTGAAATCTCGATCCGTGGCGCGTCGTTCCCTGAGTTCAGGGACTGGAACGAACGCTCCGAGCTCGTATCCCCGATGGCGGCCGTCGGCAACTTCTCGGCCGCGGTGACGGGCGGAAGTGAGGCCGAGCGGGTCGCGGCAGAGGCCGTCACAGCGGAGTACTTCGAGGTTCTACGCGCCCAGCCGAGTCGGGGACGAACGTTCCTGACTGAGGAGCATGTCGAGCCGGACGCGTTTCCGGTCGTGGTCATCTCCCATGCGTTCTGGCAGCGTCGGTTCGGACTCGAACCCCAGGCGGTGGGTACAGATCTCCTGCTGAATGATCGGCCGCTCACGATTGTCGGGGTCATGCCGGAGGGTTTCGGCGGCACTGCGTTGAACACGGATGTGTGGATTCCCGAAGCGATGATCTCGTTGGTTTCCGGCGTGGGCATACTCGACGCGCGCGGCTCGCGATTCCTGAGCGTCATCGGTCGCCTGGCCGACGGTGCGGATATCTCCACCGCGCAAGCCGAGCTGGACGTCATCGCCGCTGACTTGCAGAACATGTTTCCTGAGCAGCATGAAGAACGGTACTCCCAGATCCAGCCGTTTCGTGAAGCGTACCTCGGCGTCACCGCGCGACTACTGTGGGTGCTGATGGGTGCTGGGATTGTACTGCTGCTCATCGCTGCCGCGAACGTCGCCAATCTGCTGCTGGTACGCTCGCACGGGCGGACTCGAGAAATCGCGTTGCGCCGGGCGCTCGGCGCGGAGGGACGCCGGATCGCGTTCCAGCTGCTCACGGAGAGCGTCGTGCTCGCGGGCGTCGGCGGGGCCTTTGGACTCGTTTTGGCATGGGTGGGGCTCCGCTTCTTGGCGCCCATGATCCCGCAGGGCGTGCTGCCCGGGTACGTCGAGCCTCAGCTCAGCGTGGGTGCCTTCACTTTCTCGATAGTAGTGTTGGCATTTGTAGGCGTCGTCACGGGGCTCGTCCCCGCGGTAGCCAGCGCTCGACCCGGCATCGCGACCACGCTACGTGAGGGTGCCCGGTCCGCTGTGGGCGGCAACCTGCGGCGCCTGCGGGCCCAGCACGTGTTCGTCGTTGCCCAAGTGGCGCTCGCGTTGATCCTGATGGTTGGGGCAGGACTGCTCACGCGCAGTTTCCGCGCCGAGTTGGCCGTCGATACCGGGTCCGAGATCGAGCAGGTGGCTGCGATGCGGATGCAACTCCCGCGGAGCCGATACGACTCGCAGGAGTCGATCATCAATTTCGTGGCCGAACTGGAGCGCCGGGTTGCGGAAGTCCCTGGAGTTCAAGCGGCTTCCATCTCGAGTGATCTCCCTTTCCGAGGCGGGTCGTCGGGAGCGTATATCTTCCGACAAGACGCGCCTGAGGACCGCATCAGGTTCCACATGCACTCCGTGACGCCGGGCTACTTCGAGACGCTCGGGGTCACGTTGCTCGAGGGGCGTTTTCTCGACGCCACCGACGTCGGTGACGGCATCGGCGCGGCGGTCATCACGGCCGCGATGGTTCGCAGGGTCTTCCCCGACGAGAATCCGATCGGGCAGACGATGTACCTCCGGTCCGGCGCGCGGACTCCGCTGGAGATCGTGGGAGTGATCGAGGATCTCCGATATCGGGACCTCAGGACATCGCTGATGGCCGAGGGGAACAGCCCAGACGTGTTCTTCTCGTATTGGCAGCTCCCTACGCGAACCATCGAGGTCTCGGTGACCGCCTCGAGCCCTTCTGCGATCGGTGTGTCGCTCCGCCAGGTAGTCGCCGATCTGGATCCGGACCTACCCGTTTTCCAGGTTCAGCCGCTCATGACCTCATACGAGGCACAGACCGCGACGCCGCGGTTTGCCGCCTTTCTGATGGGGATCTTCAGCACGCTCGCCGTCGTGCTAGCGTGCGTCGGGATTTACGGCGTGCTCGCTTTCGCGGTAGGGCAGCGCTCGCGTGAGATCGCGATCCGTCGGGCGATCGGCGCGACGGCACCGAGTATTGCGCGCTCGGTCATCGGGGATGGCCTCAAATTGACCGTCATCGGGCTCTTCATGGGCGGCATCGCCGCCGCCGCCGGCGCTCGTGTCCTCGAGAGTTTCCTGTTCAGCGTCGACACTACGGATCCGGTGACCTTCGTTTCGGTTGGCGGAGGCATGCTGCTGGTCGCGATGGTGGCGGCCGTGGTGCCGGCGGTGCGTGCGATGCGGCGTGATCCTGCTGAAGCGCTGAACACAGATTAGCGCTCTAGCGGCGGTTGGCGATCAACTCCCGGGTCTGAGACACGGCGGCCGCGACCTTCAGCTCGAGACCCTTGCGGCCGTATTCGACCGATGCGCGAGACGCGTCGCCCCGCACACCGCTGCCCTCGAAGCCGCCACCGGGTGCGAGTAGGTCCACACGGATGTGCTCAGGGTGGAGCGCCCAGAGTTGGGACGTGTCGCGGATACCGGCGTGCGACCCGATCGCTTCATCGGTCTCCCCCTGGCTGTTGAGCCACTCGTTGACGCCGTTGTTGGCGTAGTAGTCCCCGACGAAGTGCACCCGCCCGGGGCCATCGGACCACTCCTGGTTGAGCATCGCGGCCACCTCCTCCATCCCTCGTTGATTCCCGCCGCTGTCGCCGATCATGACGATGTCGGTGAAGCCTCCTGCTTCGAGGCTACGTGCCGCGTACTCGAGCAGCTTCATGTAGTGTTCGTTGGGGAGCGTGATCGTGCCCGCGCGCTGGCGGTTGCCGCGGATCCGCTCGACGGTTCCCTCCGGGACGTAGGTCACCGTCGGCGCGACCAAGGCGTTCCCGAGCTGGCCGGCGATGCGCTCCGCCGCTGCGGTGACGATGAACTTGTGCTTGCCGAGAACCATGTGGGGCCCGTTCTGCTCGGTCCCCGCGGTCGGGATGATGATCGTGGTCGTGCCGGCGTCGATCGCGTCGGCGACCTCCATCCAAGTGAGCTCGTCGAGGAAGACGGAGGGCAGTTCTTGGGCCATCGACGGCTCGGTGCCGAGCACTACGGTCAGTGCCAGAACCGATGCGAGCTTTTGCATGATGCTTCTCCTTGGACGGGCTCCCGAGAAGGGTGTATCGGGAAGGGGGGTGTGCCCCAACTCCCGTGTGACGTGACATGAACATATGAGCCTGTGGGTTGCGGGGGAGCGTCCTGTTGATTCACACCGACTTCTGACAGATTGGCGGGATCGTTCATCCAGGGGAGGATCTCTTGAAGTCCAGGCCGCACGTTTTGCAAGGGATCCGCGTCGTCGATGTGACTCAGAACATCGCCGGTCCCCACAGCACCCAGACTCTGGCCGACCTCGGCGCCGACGTCATCAAGATCGAACCGCCCGGAGGTGACCCGACCCGTAGCTGGGGCCCTCCGTTCTGGGAGGGCGAGGCGCCGCTTTTTCTTGCATACAACCGGAACAAACGCAGCGTCGTCTTGGACCTCAAGACCGACATCGGCAAAGAGGTGCTTTGGCGACTCCTCGACTCGGCGGACGTGTTCGTGCAGGCGTACCGTGGAGGTGTCATCGAGAAGCTCGGCTTCGCTTACGAACAAGTGCGGGAGCGACGACCGGCCATCATCTATGCGTCGGTGACCGGGTATGGTTCAAGAGGGCCCCTCGCGGAGCGTCCGGGCTATGATCCGCTAATCCAGGCCTACTCAGGGGTGATGTCGCTGACGGGTCATCCCGACGGACCACCGGCCCGCGTGGGTGGCTCGGTCGTGGATGTCGGTACAGGCATCCTGACGGCTCTCGGCGTTCTGGCTGCCTTGCGACATCGGGACCGGACTGGAGAGGGTACACACGTAGAGGCCTCGCTCTTGGCGACGTCCTTGGGTTGGGTCTCGTACCACCTACAGGGCTATCTGGCCAGCGGGGTCGTCCCGGGCCGGATGGGCACCGGTCTCGCTTCGATCGCGCCCTATGAGGCGTTTCGAACGGCAGATGGAGAGCTGATGATCTCGGCAGGCAACGACGGGATCTTCGCGAGGCTGTGCCAGGCCCTGGACCTACGGAACTTGCTCGAGGACGCCCGCTTCCAAGACAACCCATCGCGGGTCGCGAACCGGGACGTGCTGCACCAGCTGATCGAGCCGAGTACAGAACGTTTGACTACAGCTGAATTACGATCACTCCTGGACGAGCACCGCGTGCCCTCGGCTCCGATTCGCGACGTCTCGGAAGTCGTCGATGACGAACAGGTACGCGCCAACGAACTTCTGGAGCCCGTCGATCATCCCAGGATTCCCGGGTACCGGGATGTCGCGTTCCCTCTGCAGTTCAACGGTGTGCGTCCGGCGACCAGGCGCGTCCCACCCATGGCCGGGGAGCACACGACGGAGGTGTTGGCGGAGCTGGGCTACTCCGACGACGAAATCGTCCGCGTCACGGGCGGAGACTGACCCTGAACGCATGCGGCCCATCCATGTCGTAGCGGGCCTTTCCGATCTGTTCGACTTCAGTATCTTGACGGCGATCGCCGGTGATGACCCGCAAAGGACACCTCCTGGTGACCGACTCAAAGCCGCTGATGGCCAAACACGAGTCCAGGCCGCTCGCGACGGTTCTGCGCGTCTTGTCCTTCCTGGCGATGCTGTACTTGTTCTTCTCCAGCATCGAGTTGATGAGCGCCGCGTTCAAGATGAGCGGTGCGGATCTGGCGGGGCAGTTGCTCACCATGGCGTCCGATCCCGTTGCGGGCCTCTTGATCGGGTTTCTCGCTACGAGCCTGATCCAGAGCTCATCTGCGACCACCACGATCGTCGTGGGACTCGTCGCTTCGGACGCTCTGACCATTCAGCTGGCCGTGCCGATCATCATGGGCGCGAACATCGGCACGACCACGACGAACACGATCGTCGCGATCGGGCACGTGACCCGTCCAGCGGAGTTCGAGCGGGCGTTCGCGGCGTCGACCGTGCACGATTTCTTCAACCTGCTCGCGGCGTTCACGATCCTGCCGATCGAGATTCTATTCCATCCGGTCGAGCAAAGCGCGGTCTTCTTGCAAGGCGTGTTCGCGGGTGCCGGTGGCATGGGCCTCGCGAGCCCGCTCAAGATGCTCACACGCCCGCTCTCCGACCTTGTCACGGGTTGGGTCCCGAGCACGATTGCGCTGATCCTGATCGCGCTTGCGCTGCTGTTCGGGGCTCTGCGCGGCATGATGAAGATCATGCAGGGGGGGGTGCTGAAGCGTATGGAGGGCTTGTTCGATCGCGTGCTCTTCCGCAACGATGCGGCGAGTTTCTCCCTGGGCCTGGTGGCGACTGCCGCGGTGCAGAGTAGCTCCGCGACGACGTCGCTCATCGTGCCGTTGGCGGGTACCGGAGTGATCAGCCTCCGTCAGGTGTTTCCGTATACGCTCGGTGCCAATGTGGGTACCACGGTCACGGCGATCCTAGCCTCGTTCGCCACAGGCAGCCCAGCGGCGGTCACGGTCGCGCTGGCACACCTATCCTTCAATCTGTTCGCCATAGCCATCTTCTATCCACTCAAGGCGATCCCGCTGTGGCTAGCGACGAGTTGGGGGAGGCTGGCGGCGCGATCGAAGGCGAGCACCGCCGGTGTTTTCAGCGTCTATATCGCACTTCACGTAATTCCGCTCATGTACATTATCTGGTCGGCGAAGAGGTAACGAGCCATGTGGAAGGACATTATCAGGCTCTTCAGGTCGGAGGGCGCGCTGCAAGAGGCCTACGACGAATCGATCCTCATGCTCAAGGCGTCACATGGCATGTTCGACGACTCCGTCGCCGCTTTGCATGCTGAGGGCACGCTGGAGACGGACATCTACGGTCGGGATCGTCGGATCAACAAGCACGAGCGCAGCGTTCGTCGGAAGATCGTGACGCACATGTCGGTTTCGACGAAACCGGACATCAACCTCGGCCTGGTGCTCACCGCGATCGTCATCGACATCGAGCGTATCGGCGACTATACGAAGAACATCGTGGAGCTGGCTGCGGCGGTTGAGGGGCCCTTCGATGGATTGGAGCTGCACGACGAGGTGCTTTCGATCGAGGGCAGGCTCGGCAAGATGTTCGACGACATCGTGCCGGCCCTCGACGAATCCGACGAAGACCGAGCCCGCGCGATCATCGCGTCGCACGGCGTGATCGCCGAGAAGGTCGACAAGCACATCCACTCGCTGACGGCGGGCGAAGCTCTGGCCGGGCGCTCGGGACATGCGGCGACCGTGGCGCTGTACATGCGCTTCCTGAAGCGCGTGAGCGCCCATATCAAGAACGTTGCGACGAGTGTGGTGAACCCCTACTACCGCATCGGCTTCCGGGAGAAGGAGCCCGACAGCTAGGGTGGATGCCGCTGCCATTGGCGGCGGGGGAGCGTGAGAACATGAAGACCGTGGAGGGATCGATGCGAATCGCGGACGTGCGGGGCGGGTGGAGCCTCGCGGCGGTGTTGGCGGTGCTGACGTTTGCGTGCGCGCCGGCAGAGGACGGAGCCGAGGGCGGCGTGTCGATCCCGTTCGAGAAGTACGAGCTCGCCAATGGGTTGGACGTGATCTTGCACGTGGACAGGTCCGACCCGATCGCAGCGGTCGCCATGACGTTCCATGTCGGATCGAGCCGCGAGGTCGAGGGGAAGACCGGTTTCGCTCACCTCTTCGAGCATCTCTTCTTTCTCGATTCGGAGAATCTCGGCCCGGGCGGACTCGATCGTCTCATGACTCGCATAGGTAGCTCGACGAACGGCTCGACCAGTCGCGACCGCACGAACTACTTCGAGGTCGTACCGACCGACGGGTTGGAGAAGGCGCTCTGGGCCGAGGCCGATAAGCTCGGCTTCTTCATCAACACGGTCACCGAGTCAGTCGTCGACAAAGAGAAGCAGGTCGTCAAGAACGAGAAGCGACAGAGCGTCGACAACCGGCCGTATGGGCACACCAGCTACGTCATCGACCAAGCGATGTATCCGGACGGCCACCCCTATCAGTGGCAGGTCATCGGTTCACTGGCTGACCTCGAAGGCGCTGAGCTCAGCGACATCGTCGATTTCCACAGCGCTTGGTATGGCCCCAACAACGCCACGCTCGTCGTCGCGGGCGATCTCGACGTGGAGCAGACCAAGGCGTGGATCGAGCGGTACTTCGGAGAGATCCCGTCGCGTGAGATGCCTACGGTCCCAGAGCCCGAGCCGGTGCAGCTCGGTGAGTCCGTCCGCCTCTTCCACGAGGACAACTACGCGCGACTGCCCATGCTCACCCTGGCGGGTCCGACAGTGCCGATATACCACCCCGACCGGTATGCGCTCGACGTTCTCTTCGAGCTGCTCACGGACGGCAAGTCGGCGCCGTTCTATGAGGTGCTCGTCGAGGAGGAGGAGCTCGCGCCGGCGGTCTTCGCCGGGAACCAGTCGTCTGAGTTGGCCGGTAACTTCTCTTTTCGGATCCGTGCCTACGCGGGAACGGACCTCGACGATGTGCTAACCGGGGTCGACAAGGCGTTCGAACGATTCGAGTCGGAGGGTGTGCCACCCGACGAGCTGGAGCGTGTGAAGGCGGGGTACGAGACAGGGTTCTACGGCGGCCTCTCATCGGTGCTCGGCAAGGCGTTCCAACTCGCACAGTACAACATCTTCGCGAACGACCCCGGATACGTGGGCGAAGACCTGGAGCGGTTGCTGGCTGTCACCGCCGAGGACGTGATGCGAGTGTACGAGAGGTACGTCAAGGATCAGCCGCACATCGCGGTCAGCTTCGTGCCGCGCGGGAGCGCCGAACTCGCACTTGAAGGATCACAGCGCGCCGAGGTGGTGGAGGAGCCGATCGTGCAGGGCGCCGAAGCGGAGCTCGATGCGGTTGCCCGCGGGGGCGCCAAGACCGCGTCGGTGATCGAGCGCGGCGTCGAGCCGCCCTACGGCCAGCCGCCCACGCTCTCGGCGCCCACCGTGTGGCGGACAGAGCTCTCCAATGGTGTGCCCGTGCTCGGCGTGGTGGACGACGAGGTCCCGCTGGTCCAGTTCCAGCTGCGAATCAAGGGCGGGCAGTTGCTCGACGATCCGCACAAGGTCGGAGTCGCGAACTTGCTCGCCGAGACGATGACCGAGGGTACGGCGACCAAGACGAGCGCGGAGCTCGAGAAGGCGATCGACATGCTCGGCGCAACGATCAACGTTTCGTCCGGGACGCAGTCGTTCGTAGTGTCCGGCTCGACCCTCTCTCGGAACTATCGTGCGACCATGGCGCTCGTAGAGGAGATTCTGCTAGAGCCACGTTTTGATGCCGACGAGTTCAGCCTCGCGCAGCAGAGGGTCGCGAACTCGTTGCGTCAGCGTGCCGCTAGCCCGGTGGCCCTAGCGGGTGACGTATTCACCGGCCTCCTATACGGCGATCATGTGCTCGGACAGGTTCGCCAGGGCACCGTCGAGTCGATCGAAGACATCACGCTCGACGACCTGCGCGCGTATCACGCGGCGAACGTGGCGCCGGCACACGCGTCGTTCCACGTGGCGGGCGATGTCAGCGAGGACGAGGTAGTCGCGTCCCTCTCGGGCATCGCTGAGCGGTGGCGAGGCGACGAGCCCACGCTGCCCGCTCCACCGACGTGGGACCCGACCAAGGCCGGTCTCTACTTCGTCGACGTGCCGAATGCCAGCCAGTCGGTTGTCCGCATCGGATACCTTGCGCTTGCCGAGTCGGCTGCGGAGTTCTACCCGGCGACGGTCATGAACTTCCGGCTCGGCGGGGGCGGCTTCGCGTCGGATCTGACTCAGGTACTGCGTGAGCAACGCGGCTACACCTACGGAATCGGATCGAGCTTCAGCGGCACGGATGCGCCCGGGCCGTTCCAGATCTCCTCCTCGGTGCGCTCCAACGTCACATTCGAGGCTCTCGACGCCGTGAAGGATATCGTGGAGGCGCACGGAGCCACGTTCGATGACGAGGATCTGGAGGCGACCAAGAGTTTTCTGCTGCGGGCGAACGCGCGGGCCTTTGAGACCCGAGGGGCGAAGCTGGGCCTGCTCGCCGACATGAGCGCCTACGGCTTCCCTGCCGACTACGTGCTGCAGCGTGAGCAAATCGTCCGCGACATGACGATCGAGCGCATTCGAGAACTCGCTGACCGATACCTGGACCCGGCGGGCATGATCTGGCTCGTCGTGGGTGATGCGCGGACCCAGTTGCACGGGTTGAGAGCGCTGGGGCTGGGTGAACCGACGGTCCTGGATCGAGACGGCCGACCGATCGGCTGATGGGCGTAGGCGGCCCGGTAGGAGTCGAAGTCAGCGCACCGATGGGCGAGGCTCTCCTTCATGTGACGACGACTCTACAGAGGAGGACTCGCTAGCCCCCCGACTCGTAGCCGCGGACCGTATGGTAGATGGCCCGGTCGAAGAAGCGCACCACGAGCAGTTCGAGATCCAGCTGCTGGCGGAGCTCCAGCATGGAATCGGCACCCTGGGAGTCCACGAACTGCCAGAGGTTGCGACGCGTCAGGAGGAGCGCCATCACAACTTGAGAGAGCGGCACTCCCTCCTCGCGTCTGATCTCGCCCAGGCGAAAGTACTCCGCCTCGACCGTGTCCTGGGATGTCACCCCGAGCCAGCGGCCTAGGTTCGCGTAGACGCTCCGAGCGCGTGAGTCGAGTTCGCTGGCATCGAAGCGGCGATACTCCCGCGTCCGTGGGTCCTTCTGCAGCTTTTGGACGACCCTCGCGGTCAGTTCGTCCGCGTGGTCCTCGATCAGGGCCACCAGTTTGCCTACCAGCATGACTCCCCCTTCTCCCGTGGACCGACGCCAGGCAACGTTCGTTTGGAGACTCAGCCATCATACGCGGTCGGGACCCACGCTGCGACCTCAGGCAGGGGAAAAGTCGATCCGGCGCTAGACGGCGCCCCGCCGCGGGATGTTCTTCGGCTTGCCGTCCGAGGCGCGCCCTTTGGACCCGGACCGTCTCTTTTTGCGCTTCGTCGACCGCGTGCTCTTGTCCGCGCCCTTCATGTCGGCCTCGCTCTCGCCGCCCTCGACGTCTCTAGCGGCTTTTGCCTTTGCCATGGCTTCCTCTTCGAGGGCTTTGAGCGTTGCGGTGCGCGTGCGCTCGTCCTCGGCCAAGTGACACTTCTTGTACTTCTTGCCGGACCCACAAGCACAGCGGTCGTTTCGCCCTGTGGTCTTCAAACGCACTTCGTAATCGCTGTCACTCATTGGATCTTCTCGATGGTTCGATCTCGATTGCGCGACTGGCAATTTTTCATCGGCACCCAACCTCCGCCGACCGGAGTGGATCTCGTCTATCGAATCCCGCCGCGGTAGAAGGTACCGGCGACCAGTCCGACACTCCAGCCAGCGCAAGAGCCAAGGAGATTGGGGCCCCCATACCAAGGAGACTCCCCCAGAGCATGCAAGCTCTGGAGGAGTAGACCCTGAGACCTATCGGGACGGCCGGATGGAGCTGCGGTCGACTTCGTCGATCCTCGCTCGTCTCGCGGAATCACGGCGAGCTCTCCGAGTACCGGCGTGTCCGCTCGACTCGAACCTACGGTTCTGTCGGGCGACATTCGTCGCCCGACGCGTACTCGCTTCGCAAGTTCGCAGAATCCGGCCGACCCGATGAACGGCCATGAACAAGAACGGCTCTACAACCTGAGCTGTAGAGCCGCTCATCGGGACGGCCGGATTCGAACCGGCGACCCCTGCAACCCCATTGCAGTGCGCTACCGGGCTGCGCCACGTCCCGAAGGGGCAAAAGGTATACGTGGGCCGGGGCACCCTCAACTCCAGGCGGAGAGAAGCGTCGTGAGAACCGCGAATCTCGTGTTGGGACAGTGGCCTCATGCGCCGATGTTGTCCTGTGAAAGGACGTATCCGATGAGTGCTATGGCGACCCGTCAAACGGGTTGACCGCCGGTTGGCCGGTCGTATAACTTCCTCGTCTCTGTTGCGGGGTGGAGCAGTCTGGTAGCTCGTCGGGCTCATAACCCGAAGGTCGCAGGTTCGAATCCTGCCCCCGCTATTGGCTCGCGAAGCGCCGCCGCTGGGCGGCGTTTCCCACGTTGGTACGACCCTGGGAGATGAGCGTTGCAGACGTCGAGTTTCTGGACGGTCACTGATACGTGGAGCCCGCGAAGGCGGGCGGGAACGGGGAGCCGGTAGCATCGGCTTCTCCGACGGCTTCCCGCCCTCGCCCTCTAAGGGCCGGGCGGGTTTTTTGTCTGGGCCAGGTAGCTCAGTTGGTAGAGCACATGACTGAAAATCATGGTGTCGGCAGTTCGATTCTGCCCCTGGCCATTTTCGCTCGTGGGCAAGACTGACTTGAGCGAGATTGATTAGAAGGTCCGTAGCTCAATTGGTAGAGCACCGGTCTCCAAAACCGGCGGTTGGGGGTTCGATTCCCTCCGGGCCTGTGCGCATGCCGCGGGGGCCCCGATCGTCTAACGGTCAGGACACCACTCTTTCAAGGTGGAGACCGGGGTTCGATTCCCCGTCGGGGCGTATGTAGGACGCAGGACCAGTAGGACACATGGGGGCTGTAGCTCAGTTGGTTAGAGTGCCGGTCTGTCACACCGGAGGTCGCGAGTTCGAGTCTCGTCAGCCCCGCTCGAGTTGATTGACATACGAAGTCGGCAGGTGGCGTCAGGGTGTCGGCTTCCAGGTCGTGTGTGCGGGGGCCGTAGCTCAGTTGGGAGAGCGCTTGAATGGCATTCAAGAGGTCAGGGGTTCGATTCCCCTCGGCTCCATATTGGTCGGGTCAGTAGGCCCGTGCTGAGCTCGGGTGGCGGAATTGGTAGACGCGCAGGGTTCAGGACCCTGTGGGGGTTAACCCCGTGAGGGTTCGAGTCCCTCCTCGAGCATCGTTGGTCCGCCCAGCGGGCTGGACGGTCTAGGTGTCGCCCACGTGCTGGAATTGGTAGACAGGCTGGTTTGAGGGACCAGTGTCGGAAACGGCGTACAGGTTCGAGTCCTGTCGTGGGCACTCTTCGCCGCCCCTGGGCGAAGGATGCAGGTAGGTGTTGCTGTAAGCGCCCGTAGCTCAGCTGGATAGAGTGCCTGGCTACGGACCAGGAGGTCGGGGGTTCGAATCCCTCCGGGCGCGTCACGGGCTCTGGGGTTCAAGGGGATTGGGCGCGTAGCTCAGTTGGTTAGAGCGCTACGTTGACATCGTAGAGGTCACAGGTTCGAATCCTGTCGCGCCCATGGAGAACAAGGGGGGCCGTAGCTCAGTTGGGAGAGCGCAGCGTTCGCAACGCTGAGGTCAGGGGTTCGATTCCCCTCGGCTCCATTACGAGATCGCCACCATAGCTCAGTTGGTAGAGCACGTCACTCGTAATGACGGGGTCGTCGGTTCAAATCCGACTGGTGGCTCTCGGTGCCCCGTGGTGTAATTGGCAACACGCCGGATTCTGGTTCCGGAGAGTCTAGGTTCGATCCCTAGCGGGGCAATTTCGGGAGACGGCGGTCTCCGCTTGGAGGGATGGCCGAGTGGCTTATGGCGGCGCCCTGCTAAGGCGTTGGTGGCAACACCGCGTGGGTTCGAATCCCACTCCCTCCGCTGAAGGAACGAAGCAGTGTGGTCATGGGGTTCGAACCCACGTGATCTTCGCAGAAGATCACAGAGTGGGTTCGAGTCGAGCGACGGGTGGGCGCGGAATGGGTCCTGAGGGTTGTTTCGCGAGACGACCGAGCGCAAGCGAGGTTCATCCCACTCTCTCCACGAGAGAGATGGTTTTGTGCCCTTCCGCGGCACGAAGGGCCGTGGACGGGTGGCCGAGTGGCTTAAGGCGCACGATTGGAAATCGTGTGGGCTCACGCCCGCGTGGGTTCGAATCCCACCCCGTCCGTTGTTGGTTCTTCTTCTAGAGTGGGTTTTAGTGTGGGATCCGAACCCACGGAACGCGAATGCGAAGCATTCGCATTCCAAGGGTGGGTAGGCCGAGCCAACTGCGCTCGGCCAAGTCGGGCGCGTGGCGCCCTCGTTTCGCATCCCCGTTTTTGTCGTGCTTGACCCGAGTAGGATCCGGGGCGTGGCTCAGTCCGGTAGAGCGCTGCGTTCGGGTCGCAGAGGTCCCCGGTTCGAATCCGGGCGCCCCGATTTGTTGATGCCGCCGAAGGCGGCGCTGTTTGATATGGCGCCTGGGTTCGAACAGACGGTTCGAGCCGAGGCGCAGAGGCGGTGATCCGCGAATGCGGCCTGCGGGGTATTGTGCCGAGACGACCGAGCGAAGTGAGGTCCATCCGGGCGCCCCGATTTGTTGATGCCGCCGAAGGCGGCGCTGTTTGATATGGCGCCTGGGTTCGAACAGACGGTTCGAGCCGAGGCGCGAGGGCGGTGATCCGCGAACGCGGCCTGCAGGCGTTTCGCCGAGACGACCGAGCGTGGCGAGGTCCATCCGGGCGCCCCGATTTGTTGACTGCCGAAAGGCCGTGTACGACGGGCCTCACTGGCATGCGGATGTAAATCCGAGGATCCGCCGAGGTACACCGATGAGGCTCTTCAGAGCGTGGCCCCGGCGGCTGTCCGCTACGTCCGCGTCCTGTTCCTGGAGCGCTGGCAGAATGGTATTGCACTCGCCTCGAAAGCGAGCGCCCGAAAGGGCTTGGGGGTTCGAATCCCTCGCGCTCCGTCTTCGCCCTCCAGGTCCGGTGGCCTGGGGGGGGGCTTTTAGTATGTAAGCCACGCATACCGGCTCTCCACATCACCTACATCCTAGAGTGAGTCGCTGGCCTCCACGACTTCTCCCGCCCGGCTCTTGCGTTAAGCTCCTTCTCCCGGCCGTTCCTACCGTCGCCTAGCCAACTTCGACCCGGTACTTCTTGCGCCACACGCAGCGCGGCATCGCCCTCTTCTGGGCGCCTTTGGCGGCGACGTGGATCATGATGGCCACCGAGGGTCCGTTCCTCGCAGCGATCATCGCTCGGCTGCCGGACCCCATGTTCAACTTGGCGGCCTACGGTGTTGCATTCGCGCTCGCGATTCTGATCGAGGCGCCGGTCATCATGCTCATGAGTGCCGCGGCGTCGATCGTGCGCGACCGGGTGACCTATCTGAAGCTGCGCAACTTCGCTCGGTTTCTGAGTCTGGCCACGACGGGAATGCTGCTGGTGCTGTTGATCCCCTCCGTGTATCGCTGGCTGACAGGCACGGTCATCGGCCTTCCGGCGGAGGTCACCGACCTCACCTATGGTGCGCTGTGGTTCTTCCTTCCGTGGCCGAGCGCGATCGGATACCGCCGATTTCTGCAGGGCGTCCTCATCAGGGCCGGCAAGACTCGTCTCGTGGCCTGGGGCACTGTCATCCGACTCATCGGGATGGTGATCGCAGCGCTCGTTGGCTTCTTCATCTTCGACATGCCCGGCGCGTGGGTTGGGGGCTTGGCCCTGGGCATCGGCGTCACGGTTGAGGCGATCGCAGCGCGCTTCATGGCGGCCTCTACGGTGCGGGACCTGCTCGAGGGAAAGGGCGACCTCGAAGCTCGAGGCCGCAACATCACCTATCGGGACATCGCGACGTTCTACTTCCCGCTCGCGCTTACATCGCTCATCGGTCTCACGATCCAGCCGCTCCTGACCTTCTTCATGGGCCGCAGCATCGCGCCGCTCGAGTCGCTCGCGGTCTTCCCGGTCGTACACTCGCTCTCGTTTTTCTTCCGTTCGATGGGCCTCGCACTCCAGGACACGGCGATCGCTCTCATGGGCGAACGCTTCACACACCTTCCGGAACTGAAGAAGTTCTCGCTCGGCCTGGGCTTGGCTACTACGGCCGGACTCTCGCTGGTGGCGTTCACACCACTCTCTCGGTTCTGGTTCGAGACGATCTCTGGCCTGACGCCGGAGCTGGCCAGCTTCGCGTTGACGCCGACACGGATCATCGTCCCGCTTCCGTTTCTCGCCGTTCTGCTCTCGCTTCAACGAGCGATTCTCGTCGAGGGTCGGAAGACCCGGTATATCACGGTGGCGAGTGCGCTGGAAGTGGGATGTGTGGCAGCCTTATTCGTAACGCTTGGGTGGAGGCTCGACTTGGTCGGAGCTACCGCGGCGTTTGCGGCCTTCCTGGGCGGACGACTCGCGAGCAACACCTACTTGCTCGTAAAGTGTCGTGAGGTGCTCCGCGAGCAGCGAGTGCCTACACCGAAAGCCGCGTAAGGCCCTCGAAGTCCGGCGTGGCAGCGAACCCGGGGCAATCAGGGTCGTCGGTCCCGTTGCAGAACAGCTGACGCATCGCCGCGGCCACTCCTTCGGCGTCGGACGGATCGCACAGGGCGATGAGGCCCGAGCCCGCACCTGAGATCGTGATCGCCCACGCCCCCGCGTCGTATCCTGCGCCGATCGCGTTGTAGGCACCCGGAATCATCGGGAGGCGGTGTGGTACGTGGAGCTCGTCCTCCACGCCGATCTTGATCAACTCCCGGTCAGCGCTGGCCAAGCCGCGGACGAGGGCGGTGGCACGAGCGAGGCTACGCACGGCAAGGTCGTGACTCACCCGTTTGGGGAGGGCATCTCTCGCGGCCTTCGTCTCAATCGGGGCGGCGGGGGCGGCGTAGGCGAAGCCGAGGTCGGGGGAAAGCGCCAGTTCGATCGATAGCGGACCCGTGGCACCTGGCAGCACGGCTCGCAGGCCGCCGTGCAGGCAGGGGGCGGCATTGTCACCGTGTCCCTCGTGCTCGTAGGCAGCCCCAAAAATACGCGCGTCGTCACGACTTTTGCCGCTGGCAGAGAGCGCGAGATCGGAGCCCGCGAGAAACGCCGCGGCGGAGGACCCCAGGCCTTTCCCGATCGGGATGTCGCTCGTCAGCCGAAGCGTGCCGCCTACCTCGGAGCCCATGCTCCGTAGAGCTCTGGCGAACGATCGTGCCACGAGGTCGTCGGCGTCGTCGTACCCCGCCCGTGCGAGCGAGCCTTCGCGAAAGATCTCCAGGCCAGTGGGGCCGGGCTCGAACGTGGCCTCCAGATACCGGTTGAGCGCGAGCCCGATGGTGTCGTAGCCGCTCCCCAGGTTCGAAGTGGAGCACGGTACACGAACCCGCGCCGCGATGAGCGTGTCAGCCACTGGGGTTACCCGTCGTCAAGGAAGGCCTCCAGGGCCTCGAGCGTCGGTTCGATAAGGGCAAAGTGTTCCTCGGCGTCCATGATCGCAGCCAGTCCCTCGGGCAACTCGACCGCGCGTCCGACGGCTTTCTCCACGACATCCGGAAACTTCGCCGGGTGGGCAGTGGCGAGCACGACGGTCGGGCCGTCACCGACGCCATGGTGCCGCTCCTGCGCGCGATACGCCACCGCGGAGTGTGGATCGAGCACGTAGCCGGTACGGCGGTATACGTCGGCTATGCAGTCGGCGGTTTCCGCATCGCCGATCGAGGTACCACTCACGATGCGCCGCAAGGCACCCGGGTCGTCGCGAAACAGCCACTGGATCCTCTCCAAGTTGCTCGGCGCTCCCACGTCCATGGCATTCGAAATAGTGGGAAGGGAGGCGCGTGGCTGGAACGATCCGGTGGTCAGGTATCGGGGGAATACGTCATTGGCGTTCGAGGCGGCGAGAAAGCCGAGGGAGGGCATTCCGGCAAGGCTCGCGATGAGTCCGGCGCACAGGCTGCCGAGGTTTCCCGACGGCACCACGAAACGGGCGGGAGCTCCGGCAAGCAGTATCCAGGCGTGCAAGTAGTAGAAACTCTGCGGTAGCAAACGTCCCACGTTGATGGAGTTGGCGGACGTGAGACGGTGTCGCTCCCGGATGCGAGGCTGGCTGAACGCCTGCTTCGCCAGTCGCTGACAGTCGTCGAACGTTCCCGCTACCGCGACCGCGCTCACGTTTCCTCCGAGCGTGCTCATTTGCCGGCGCTGTCGCTTGCTGATTCCCTCGCGGGGAAAGAGGGTCACGACCCGATACCGCTCCAGCCCGTGGAACGCGCTCGCGACAGCTGCGCCCGTGTCACCTGAGGTGGCAACGAGCACGGTTCTTCGAGCGCTCGTCGCGTCGGAGTCGTCGAGCTCGCTCATCAAGTTGGCCATGAAGCGGGCACCAACGTCCTTGAACGCGTGCGAAGGACCGTGGTGGAGCTCCAGCACATGAATGTCCGCTTCCACCTCCACGAGCGGCACAGGGAACGAGAGCGCAGCCCTGGTTACTCGTCGCACGGTAGCTGCGTCGATGTGACCGGCCAGAAGTCGTTCGGCACTCCACACCGCCGACTCGACGAAATCGCCCGCAGGGGGCGGCGTAATCTCACCGGAACCGAGCGAGGGAAGGGGGTCGGGAACGAACAGGCCGCCATCGGGAGCAAGACCCCGAAAAAGGGCATCGCGTAGCGAGGCGGAGCCGCCACCCCGGGTCGTTGTGAAGGTTGACATTCCGGGGAAACCAGCCGCGGGCCACGGGAGACATCGAACCTGGTTTACACTAGGTCGCCAGGTGCACGTCCCGAAACTACGGTCAGAGCCACGGCGTCTGCCACTCCCTTACCCCATGGGTAGTAGATGTCGAGGGCGTGCGGGAAGGAAGGGAATACCGGCGGTGCCAGGGGCATCTTCTCCGCGGTCCAGTCCGAATATGATGCGGTGATGAGTTTTCTTGGGGAGCTATAAGGGAACCGAATCGTTCCGCGACGTCCGATCGTACACCTGAATCGTTCGGATACGCCGGCCGCGCACGCGAGACGAGACGTCGATCTCCATACGTCCCGTCTCCGAGTCCAGTGAGTAGGACTGGTTGATTGAGAAGCCCCCTCTGAGGTCGGTTCGAAGCTCGAGCGTCTCACCCTTCCATTCGGCCCTCACCTTCATGGTTTGATCGTCGCCGAGATCGATTTCGATCTCCTCGCCGTCCAGCCTGAGCAGGAGCGGCGCTCCACGCCCCGTCCTCAACTCGACCGTCGAGTCTGTCACTGTCAGAATGAGGCGCTCCGCTGGCCGCATGGCCCGCATCACCCGTTGCATGTCTGCCGGGTCAACGTCGCCGCCCGCCGCGCCCTCGCGTCCACCGCCACGTACCCCGCCGCCCCCTCCGCGTCCACCGCCGCCGCCGCCCCGACTCCCGCCACCTCGACCACCGCCTCCGAACGCATCTCCCCCAGCCCCCCCGCGATTGCCGAGGCCGGTCGCTTCTCTTGGGTTCTCGCTCAGACCGGCGTTCCGGATCCAGGTCCCGCTAAAGCCATCTTGGAACGCAAGTGGGACGGGACGAAGTTCACCGCCGCCACCGCAGCCGGCGACGCCGATCAATATGATCGCGGACAGGACGCATTGGAGAATGCGCATCGTGGGACTCCAAGTTGACATTCTGTTCTCCCTTCGTAAACAAGGACGCGTGATGCCGAAGATTCGTTAGCTGCTGCCCGCGCCAGGACCTCAAAAAGACGACGCCGACGCCCCGAGGGGCGCCGGCGTCAGCACTACGACAGACCCGAGCGGGCTCTACTTCTTCCGCTTGGCGGCGTTCTTCTTTGGAGCGGCGTTCTTCTTAGGAGCGGCCTTCTTCTCGGCTGCGGCCTTCTTCTTTGGAGCAGCCTTTTTCTTGGCTGTGGCCTTCTTCGTTGGAGCGGCCTTCTTCTTGGGCGCAGCCCTCTTCTTGGCTACGGCCTTCTTCTTTGGAGCGGCCTTCTTCTTTGGAGCGGCCTTCTTCTTTGGAGCGGCCTTCTTCTTTGGAGCGGCCTTCTTCTTGGGCGCAGCCCTCTTCTTGGCTACGGCCTTCTTCTTGGGAGCGGCCTTCTTCTTGGGCGCAGCCTTCTGCGGTGCGGCCTTCGTCTTCCGAGCCGGCGCCCGCTTCGAGGCCGGACGCTTCTTCGCGCCGCTGGCCTTCTTGGTGGTCGGCATCTTAGCTGCGGCCTTCTTCTTCTTAGCCGGAGCCTTCTTGTTGTTGGTCGCCACTGGAGATCCCTCCGAAACGGTGTTTGAACACTAAGGACGGTCGAAGTGAGTTCCTATTTACACGCGTTCACCGGTGATGCGCAATAGAAGAATTTATATAGGCCTACGACATGTCGGTGATCCGATGACACAGATACACTATATATAGTGGGTACAGTCGCAATTGCATACTTCTTTTGCTAACGTTTTCCAGCGTTTCCAAGAGATCATTCGAGTTTGCTCCTCCGTTGGGGATCACCCTTCACTGCTAGTATGCGCGCGCTCACGCCTGCCGAGTTTCTGGGCGAGCTCCGCCGCCGCGGCGCTCTGCAGCTTAGTCGTGTATCATTTCGGAGAAACCGAAGCACGATTTGGTCGCTGACGCAGAGAGGCGCGGCGCTTAACGTGCATGTCGCATATCGCCGTTCCCCGCCCGAGCTGCTCGATGCGTTTGCGGTGATCGCGTCGGAGGGCGGTGTCAGCACACCGAAGGCCAGGGACGCAGGGCGAAGGGTTCATGACTGGCCGGAGCTTCAGCGTGCGGTCGAAGAGGCGCGTTCCGAGCACGAGTCTCGCCTGTGCGCATCAGGACGCGCTGAAGGGGGCACTACACACTGCTGTGCGACTGCCGACCAGCGACGCTATTTCCGGTCCATCTATCGCTATTTCAACCACACGCGCTTCAGTGGAATTCTGCCGGCCGACGTCCCGGTACGCTTGAGCAGTCGAATGAAGTCGGCGCTCGGCCATATGTTGCCGGGCGGGGGAGAGGGTGCACGCTATGTGGTCGAGATCGCGTTGAACGTCGACCTGATGCTCGAAGGGAACGGGGCGGAACGCGTCGACACCCTCCTCCACGAGATGGCGCACGCCGCAGACTACCTGGTGAACGGGCATCGCGACCACGGGCGGACGTGGCGGGAGTGGGCGTCACGAGTAGGGTGCACGCCCGAGACCCTCCACGACCGTCCTCTGCATCGACGAGTCAGGCGCCGCGATGCCGTCGATCGAGTTCCCCCGCTCCCGCCCGCGCTTCAGCGCCGGTCGGACTGATCGACGACGGACCGACCGCTAGGCTCCAGCGACGAACGGCGGCGCTCTCTTCAGTGGACGTTCTACGAGAACTTTTCCCCATCGTCCTGTATTGGCCACATGCGGTGAATGCGGAGGAGCACCGTCGAGGGGAGGACTACGGCACAGGAGGGGCTGGATGCCTCGTACATTCGAGGAGAAGGTTGGCGAGGAACTCGACGGCCTCTATCAAGCGGCGCTCTTCCTTTGCGCGGGGGACCGCCGCTGGGCCGAGCAGCTGCTCGTGGATACGATGATCCACGCGTTTCGCGCACACGCGGCGGAGGCTGGAACTGAGCCGTTCGAGCGGTGGCTGCAAGCCCGCCTGGTCCGCCAGTTCTTGGATCGAGTCACGGATGGAACCGTTCCGCTGCGCGCCGCTCCACGGGTGACAGGCGCTTACTCACACGGTGCGGTTGCCGAGTTCGCGGCCGACGTACTCTTCCGGGCGGCAGGTGTGGTTCCGGCGCAGCCCCGGGCGGCGCTGTGGTTGGTGCTTTTGAGGAGGTGGAGCTACGACGATGCGGCGCGCGCTCTCGGCGTCGAGCGGTCCACCCTGAAGGAGTTTCTCCTCTATCGGGATCTGCTGCTCAAGGAGATTCTGGGCCCGACGCAGCAGGGTAGTAGCCCGGTTGAGAGCGGGAGCTAGAGAGATGGATTGTCAAGACGCCAGGGCCGGACTGTGGCCCCCTGAGAAGCCGCGGCTGGTCGGCGCCCAGGTCGCCGAAGCCCGCGTGCACGTCGCGAACTGCCCAGAGTGTACCGAGTTCTTCAATCAGGACCGAGCACTGCTGGAGATGTATGACAAGCTCCGGAGTGAGATCGCTCCCCGCGAGGTGCGGGAGAGAGTTTTCGACGCGTTGGCAGCAGCGCGCTGGGACACGAGGGCCCCCCACGGCACCGAGAGGGAGCCAGCGGGTGTGAGTTGGAAGAGAATCGCGGTGTGGTCGCTAATGTTGGCCGTCTCGCTGGCGGCGATTGGCGTCGTGGACTTCAGGTCAGACGTGCCGCCCGAGTTGGCTGACGGTGCGATGTTCGTCGAGGACTATTTGAGACGGGCGGTGGGGCAGGACCACATCGTGACGTCCGATCCCGACGAGATCGGACGGTTTCTGGCCAGAGAGCTCGGCATGCAGTTGCGACCGATCCGGCTCGAGGGACTGGAGCTGCAGGGAGCGGAGATCTGTCTGCTGGAGGGGAGGCGCGGTGCGATGATCATCTACAAGAAGAACGGTGCGTCGATCTCGCACTACCTCGTGCCGCGGGAAGGCGCACAGCCGCGCGAGCCCGCGCTATCGATGGACTGTTGTGGCTCAACATCCGAGACGCCCGTGGTAACATGGTCCACTCGACAACTCGAGCAGGCGTTGGTCGGGGAGATCAGCCCCGAGCAACTTCTGAGCCTCGCGAGGAGCTCGGACCGCTAGGCGGGCCAGAGCCAGCCGAACGCGCCGGCGGTCACCGATGCGTAGACAAGGCCGTCGAACATCGACTTGAACGATGTGCTCCACTTCTGGTGGAACCATATCGAACGCTGGGGATGCGCCAGCGCGTAACAACAGAAGGCGACGGTTCCGGTCACGCGGAATACTGAGAGATAGTCGGCACCGGGGCCGAGCATACGTCCGCCGAGGTAGGCGGCGACCACGCCGACGAGAACGCTGTACAGGAACCACTGCGTCAGACTCTTGCGCATAGCGAACATCGCGCCGGGTTGCAGGACGGTGAAGAAAGCAGCCGGGCCTTTCTGTACCTTTTCTCGGAAGGCGTCCGACTTCAGGCCCTCCATGCCTCCGGCGTACGGGAGCACATAGTCGCCTGGCGGGATGTTGAAGCCGCGCAGTGCGTCCATCACCCCGTCTTCGTCGTCGACCTTGCTGAAGTCGTTGACGTGATAGGTGAGGAACATGTGGATGATCGAACTCACCGCGAAGACGAGAACGGCGGCGAGCACGATCGGGGCCCACAGCGAGAGGATCGAAACCATGGTGCCTCCTGTTCCCAAGCTGTTGAGAGTGGCCCCTCAGCGTAGGCGCTGGCGGCGGGCAACGCAAATCGCAGCCGCTAGGTGATTCCCTTTGCCGCCGCCACGACCTTATCGACGGTGAAGCCGAATTTCTCGAAGAGCACGTCGGCGGGTGCCGACGCTCCGAAGTGGTCTAGGCCGATCGAGCGACCGGCGGATCCCACCCAGCGTTCCCATCCGAATGTGCTGCCGGCTTCGACCGAGATTCGATTGCTTACCGACGACGGCAGCACCTCGTCGCGGTAACTCTGGTCCTGCTGCCCGAACAGGAACCAGCTCGGCATGCTGACGACCCGGGTCGGAACCCCTTCGGCTTCCAGCCGTTTTCGGGCCTCGACCGCCAGCCCGAGCTCCGATCCGCTCGCGATGAGGATCGCCTCGGGCGGGTCTGCGGAAGCCTCGGTGAGCACGTAGCCACCGCGGCGCAGTCCGTCGGCCGACGCGTGCGGTCCGCTGCGGTCCAGCACCGCGACCTTCTGCCGGCTCAGCGCGAGGAAGCTCGGGCCGTCGGAGCGCTGGATCGCCACACGCCAGGCTATCTCGGTCTCCGCCGCGTCGCCGGGCCGCAGGTCCGCCAGGTTGGGAATCGCGCGTAGCGCGGCGAGCTGTTCCACCGGCTGGTGGGTCGGACCGTCCTCACCGAGCCCGATCGAATCGTGCGAGAAGACGTACACGACGGGCTGCCCCATCAGGCTGGCCAGCCGGATCGCGGGCCGCATGTAGTCGGAGAAGATCAGGAACGTTCCCGCGTACGGTCGGATGCCCCCGTGCAGGATCAAGCCGTTCATGATCGAGCCCATCGCGTGTTCTCGAACCCCGTAGTGCATGACGCGCCCTGACGGAGTGTGGGGCAATAGGCTGTCCGCGCCGACGATGTCGGTCTTGTTCGAGCCCCCCAGGTCGGCGGATCCGCCCACGAGGTTGGGGATGCCCGCCGCGAGGCCCTGCAGAACCTTACCAGACCAACCGCGGGTGGCGTCGCCCGATTCGACGTGCGAGAGGTCCGGCACGGCCTGGTCCCATCCCTCGGGCAGGTGCCCCGCCATCATGTTGGAAAACTCGGCCGCGATTTCGGGCATCTCGGCCTCATACACGGAGAAGCGTGCCTGCCAGGTATCCTGAAGGCGCTGGCCCTTGCTCACGCAGTCCGACCAATGCCTGCGGGCACTCTCATCGACGTGGAACGGCTCGAGTGAAGGATAGCCGAGGTTCTTCTTGGTGGCTTCGATCTCGTCGGCCCCAAGGGGGGCACCGTGCGCCGCCGCCGTTCCCGATTTGCCGGGGCTCCCGTATGCAATGACGGTGCGGAGCACGATCAGGCTCGGGCGCTTGGTCTCCCGCTTCGCTTCCCTTATGGCAAGGTCGATCGCCTCGAGATCGTTGCCGTCGTGCACGTGAAGGGTGTGCCATCCGTATCCTTCGAATCGCTTCGCCTGGTCGGTCGACGTCGAGAGATCCGTGGCACCTTCGATCGTGATCTGGTTGTCGTCGAAGATCCAGATCAACTTGCCGAGCCTTTGGTGCCCCGCGATCGCGGCGGCCTCGTGCGAGATGCCCTCCATCAGGTCGCCGTCTGAGCAGAGCGCGTACGTGAAGTGGTCGACGATCTGGTGCCCTGTCCGGTTGAACCGGTCCGCCAGCCACCGTTCCGCCAAGGCCATGCCGACCGAGTTCGCGATCCCCTGTCCCAGCGGCCCGGTCGTCGTCTCGACCCCCGGTACATGTCCATGCTCGGGATGCCCAGCGGTCGGCGACCCCCATTGGCGGAAGTTGCGGATGTCCTCCTCCGAGAGGTCGTATCCGCTCAGGTGGAGCAGCGAGTAGATGAGCATCGACGCGTGGCCGACGGAGAGCACGAAGCGGTCTCGGTCGAGCCAATGCGGGTCCTTCGGATTGTGCCGAAGGTGCCGATGGAAGAGGACGTACCCGACCGGTGCGAGCGCCATCGGCGTGCCCGGGTGACCGGAGTTGGCTTGCTGAACCGCGTCCATGGAAAGAACGCGGATCGCGTCGATGGCCAATCGCTCGACATCGTTCATCCGACGACGAAGTTCACGAGACGGTCCTTCACGTAGATCACTCGGCGTTCCTCCCCGTCCTGCAGATGGCGTGCGACGTTGTCGTCTGAGCGCGCAGCCGCGACCACCTCGTCTTCAGGCGCGTCCCTCGCGACGGTTACTTGGCCGCGCAGCTTGCCGTTCACTTGAACGGCGATCTCGACGAGGGTCTCTACCGTCTTGGCCTCATCATGCGCCGGCCAGTTTTTGCCGTCGAAGATGCTGCCCTCATTCCCGAAGCGTTGCCACAGCTCCTCGGCGAGGTGCGGCGCGAACGGCGCGATCATGGGCACGAGCGGCTCGATCTCCGGGCGCTTGGCGCTCCGGCCGCCTGCTCGGATCGCATTCAGACATTCCATGAGCGCGGCGATCGCAGTGTTGAAACTCAGGGCAGGCATCTGCTCCGTTACCTGCTTGATCGTTTGGTGCACCTTCCGCTCGACGTCCACGTCGGCCTCACCGTCTTCGGCGGTCGTCGCGGTGTCCCACAACCGGTGCAGAAAGCCAAAAGGCCCCTGGATTCCCTGGGGCTGGTAGTCCCCGCCTTCCTCGTACGGGCCCAAGAACATCAGATACGTACGGAAGGCGTCGGCCCCGAACTCCTCGATGATCGGGTCGGGGATGACCACGTTGCCCTTGCTCTTCGACATCTTCGCGCCCTCGGCGATGATCAGCCCGTGCGCGCGGAAGACGTCGTACGGCTCCTCGAAGTCCAGGTGGCCCAGGTCCTTCAGCGCCATCGTGATGAAGCGAGAGTACATCAGGTGCAGCACCGCGTGCTCGTTGCCACCGATGTACATGTCGACCGGCAGCCATCGCCTGGTGATCTCTGCGTCGAACGGCTTGTCGTCGAAATCGGTGGAAGGATAGCGCAGGAAGTACCAGCTCGAGTCGAGGAACGTGTCGCTGACGTCGGTCTCGCGACGTGCGGCCTCACCGCACTCCGGACACGTGGTCTGATACCAATCCGCGACGCGGGCCAGCGGACTGATGCCCGAATCGTCCGGCTTGAAATCCTCGACGCGCGGCAGGATGACCGGCAGGTCCTCGTCGGGCACGGCCACGGGTCCGCAGGCGTCGCAGTGGATGATCGGGATCGGAGGGCCCCAGTAGCGCTGTCTCGAGATGCACCAGTCGTGGAGCCGGTAGTTCACGCGCGCGTCGCCCCAGCCGTTCTCGCGGGCCCAGTCGGTGACCGCTGCCACCGACTCCGAGACGTCGATGCCGTCGAAGTGAGCGGAGTTCACCAGGGTCCCGGGCCCGACGTATGCGCTCTCGAGCGGCGTATCGGCGCCGTCGTCCGGCGACGCCACGACGCGCACGATCGGCAGGTCGAACTGAGTCGCGAACGCGAAGTCGCGCTCGTCGTGGCCGGGCACGGCCATGATCGCACCGGTCCCGTACTCCATAAGCACGTAGTCCGCGATCCAGATGGGCATCGCCTCGCCAGTCGCGGGGTTCCGGCAATGGCCGCCGGTGAAGACGCCGGTCTTGGCCTTGTCGATCTTCTGGCGGGCGATCAGGTCCGTCCGGGTGGCCTCATCACGGTAGGCGAAGACCGGTGGCTGGTGGCCGTCATCCGTGACCTCGTCGACCAGAGGGTGCTCAGGAGACAGCACCATGTACGTGGCACCGAACACCGTGTCGGGGCGCGTGGTGTAGACCTCGATCGTCGTTCCGGTCTCTTCTCCGTTCTCGTCGAGAAACGGGAAGAGCAGCTGGGCGCCCTCGCTGCGGCCGATCCAGTTCCCCTGCGCCTTCCGGGTCGTCTCCGACCAGTCGATGTGGGCCAGGTTGTCCAGCAGCCGCTGGGCGTACTTCGTGATCTTGAAGAACCACTGTGCGATCCGGCGCTGCTCCACTGGGGTGGCGCAGCGTTCACACGCGCCCGCAATGACCTGCTCGTTCGCGAGCACAGTCATGCACGACGGGCACCAGTTGACTGGAGCTTCCTTACGCTCGGCCAGGCCCGCCTTGAACAGTTGCACGAAGATCCACTGCGTCCACTTGTAGTAGGCGGGGTCGGTGGTATCGAGGGAATGGTCCCAGTCGAACATGCCGCCGAGACGGCGCAGCTGACGCTTGAAGTTCTTCACATTCGACGGGATCAGATCCATCGGGTGCGTGCCGATCTTCAGCGCGAAGTTCTCGGAGTGGATGCCGAACGCGTCGAAGCCCATCGGCTCGAAGACAGACTTCCCCTGGAGCCGTTGGTACCGACCGTGCACGTCCGCGCCCGTGAAGGCGTAGATGTTGCCAACGTGCAGCCCCTCAGCGGAGGGGTAAGGGAACATCATGAGGTTGTAGAACGTGTCCTCCGCGGACTCGATCTCTTCCAGGGTGTAGGAGTTCGTGCCGCGCTCGTCCCACAGGCGCTGCCACTTCTCCTCTACGGCGGACGGGTTATAGCCGTCGCGTTCTTCGTTGGACATTGGTGTGCCGACGACTCGTGATGGCGAACGCCCGCGGGCGCCCTCGACTGGGGTCGGTTGCAAAGAAGTCCCAAGCTAAAGGGACGGGGTGGGTGGCCCAAGGCGTGTGGCGTGCCAGATCCGATGACGTCTCGGAGGATTCCCGTCAGGAGTCTATGTTCTTGCACCCAGGCGCGCCGTCACGTCGCCCACCCGCCGTTGCCACACCGTTTCCAGATGTCCGAGCCCAAAAAGAAAAAAATCTCACGCGCGAGTCTCAAGAGCGCGTTCAAAGAGTTCATCTGGCCCCGCAGGAAACTCATCTCCTTCGGGCTCTTCTTGATCCTGCTCAATCGCATCAGCGGGCTCGTCCTGCCTTGGTCGATGCGGCCCCTGATCGACGACGTGCTCGCCAATGGCGATCGGACCATGCTGGGGGTGTTGCTCGGGGGGGTGATGGTGGCGGTGATCATCCAATCTGCCACGTCCTACGCGCTGACGATGCTGATGAGCGTCGAGGCGCAGCACCTCATCGCGACCTTGCGAGCGGACGTGCAGAAGCACGTGCTCCAGCTCCCGGTGCGCGTGTTCGACAATACGAAGTCGGGTGAGCTGGTGTCTCGCATCATGGACGACGTCGAGGGCGTGCGGAACCTCGTAGGCACTGGGCTCGTGCAACTCGTCGGCGGGCCCGTGACCGCGATCGTCGCGATCGTCTTCCTGGTCAGCATGAGCCCCGTGATGACGCTGCTCGCCCTCGGTCCCCTGGCTGCCTTCGCGTTCGTCTCGACCAAGGCGTTCCAAACGCTACGCCCCGCGTTCCGCGAGCGGGGGGCGATCCGGGCGGAGGTCACGGGCCGGCTCACGGAGGCGCTCGGTGGCATCCGCGTCATCAAGGGCTTTCATGCGGTCGACAAGGAAGGCGAGATCTTCCACGCCGGCGTCATGCGCATCTTCGAGAACGTGAAGACGACGCTCAAGACGTCGAGCCTGGTGACCAGCCTGGGGGCGTTCTTCATGGGCCTCGCGGGCGTGATGGTCATGGGGTACGGCGGCCATTTGATCCTTCTAGGCCAGCTCACCGAGGGGGAGTTCTTCTCCTTCACGCTCTTCCTCGGCTTCCTCATCGCACCGGTCGTCCAGATGGCGAACATCGGGACCCAGATGACCGAGGCGTTCGCGGGACTCGACCGAACCGCCGAGCTGCTCTCCTGGCCCCGAGAGGACGACGACCCGAGACGCACGATCGAGATGCCGCCGATCAACGGCCATGTCGAGTTCGAGGACGTGAGCTTCCGCTACGACGAAGACAAGCCGGTCCTCAAGAACGTCTCGTTCAAGGCGACACCCGGAACCGTGATCGCGCTCGTCGGCAGCTCGGGCTCGGGCAAGTCGACGCTCGCGGGACTCGCTGCCACGTTCCTGGAGCCCGACGAGGGTAGGGTGCTCGTCGACGGCATCGATCTCCGGGAGGTGAAGCTCTCGACCTACCGGGACCAGCTCGGCCTCGTGCTCCAGGACGACTTCCTGTTCGATGGCACCATCCGCGAGAACCTCCTCTTTGCGCGCGCGGACGCGAGCGAGCACGATGTTCGAGAAGCCGCCGATCAGGCGTACGTGTCGGAATTCACGGATCGCTTCCCCGACGGTCTCGATACGATCATCGGCGAGCGCGGAGTCAAGCTGTCCGGTGGACAGCGACAGCGCGTGACGATCGCACGTGCGTTGCTCGCGAACCCGAATATCCTGCTGCTCGACGAGGCGACATCGAGCCTGGATACCGAGAGCGAGGCGCTCATCCAGAAGAGCCTCAACCAGCTCCTTCGCGGCCGCACCACCGTCGTGATCGCGCACCGCCTCTCCACGATTCAGCGCGCCGACCTGATTCTGGTCATCGAGGATGGCGAGATCGTCGAGCGTGGCAAGCACGATGAACTGCTCGCGCGCGAGGGTAGGTACCACCAGCTCTATACGGTGCAGGCACGCATCTGACCGCGCGAGGACGCTGAAATCGGCACCATGCTCGTTGGGCTCCGCTCGACGACCTGCGAAGTAGCGTTGCTACTCCTCGGTCGTCGTGCTCGCCCGCCTTGCCTGGCACTCGATTTGAGCGCCCTCGATGTGACGTAACCCTCGTCAGCCGCCGCCGGGCAACATCTCGAACGGATCCTCGACCGTGCCGGCGCTGCTCTTCAGCTCCTCCAGGACCGCCGCAAGATCACCGCCTCGAGCATCCAGTAGTGCCGCGAAGTCGGGCAGCCTGTGGTAGTAGCGCACGCGCGCGAGCAGCGTGGCGTTGTTGAGCGGCGTGTTGCGGAAACCGCTGAACGTGACCGACTCGAAGGTCGGTGCCACATCGGCATCGAAGCGCGCGAGCGATCGCTCGAATACCCCGCCTCGTCGTGAGACCTTCTGGTCGTAGATGAGCCCGGTGTCGTCGTAGATCGCGTTCAGCTCTTCCATCATCTCATCGATGAAGACGCTGAAGCGCTGATAGTCCCGCCAACGAGCCTGAGCACGCAGACATTTCAGCGTGTCGGGCCCGCCCCCGTCGCGCGTGCAGAAGAACTGAGCTGCCCCCGCTCGCCCCACGAAGGTCGCGAAGCTCTCGTTGAAGCCGACGTGCCCCGAGACGAAAAGATGCCGATGGGAGAGTTCGTGCAGGACGGTCTCCACCACTTCAACGTCATCGGCGCGGAGCATGGTCGAGAGAATCGGGTCGTTGAACCACCCGAGCGTGCTGAAGGCTGCGGTGGGGCGAAGGTACGTGTCGTAGCCTTCGGCTTCGAGATCCGCCTGTTGCTTCTGCGCGTCCTCGAGTGAGAAGAAGCCCTTGTACGGCATGCGGCCCACGATGGGGAACCACCACGTCTTGGGAACGAGTCGGTCCTTATGCGCGGCCGAGACCACCAGCGCGAGGGTATCCCGTTCGAGCTGGGTGAACATCGTGTACGCGTCACCGACGTCTATACCGAGCTCGTCCGCCGCGAAGCGCCGGGCCTCGAACACGAAGGAGAGCTTTCCCCTCGTGACCGGATCGACGGTCTGATCGTTCAGCACCTCCGGGATGTCTCGCCGGGCACGCAGGATGTGCATCTCCGCTATGCCCGCCTTGATCACATAGATCGGGGAGCACGCCGAACAACTCGCGACGAGCGCGAGCACAGCGATGGCCAGGCCCGCACGGAGGAGCCCCCGGCGGCGGTGTTTCCTTTCGGGCGAAGAAGAAGCGTCGTCGGGGGTCTCGGTCGTCATGCCTCCGAGTACCGTCCCGACGGCGCTTCGGTTTCAGTCCACCTGTCTAGTTTCCGCCGCCGCCCAAATTCCGCATGAGCGGAATACCACCTTCGGTCGGCACGTACACGACCGAGCCAGGGGGCAGGTGCGCGAGCTGCTCGATGTAGTGGTACGTCAGGTACGCGGGCGTAAGACCCGCCGTGATGATCAGCTGTGCTTCGGCGATGCCCTTGGCCGCTTCGACCTCCTGCTGCGCTCGCTCACGGATGATTTCGGTCTGGAACGCCTCCGCGGCGACCTGCTGTTCGCGTGCGAGCTTGTCTTCGATCGCCTGGCGGACCGTCGCCGGCGCCTGCACGTCGCGCACGAACACGTCTACCACCTCGATGCGATCCCCTGCTTTGGTCTGGATCTCGCGCTTCATATCGTTGGCGATCTCGCGACGATCCGGCGAGAAAATCTCGTTGATCGACCTGGTTGCCAAAGCGTCCCGCACGCCGTTGCGGACCGCATTCAGCACGATGCTTCTCTTGATCTGGTTCTCGCTTCCGATGGTCGCGAAGAGATTGGGCGCGTTGGCTCCATCGATCTTGAAGATGATCGAGATTTCGAGCGAGATGTTGAGCTGTTCGCTGGTCTGGGCTTCGATGCGCTCCACGCCTCCGTCCGGTGGATGCGCCTGCTCACGCACCGACATCTTCTCGACGCTCGCGAGCGGATTGATGAGGTGCACGCCCTGCTCGAGGGGCGTCATGTTGATCTTGCCGAGGAAGTGCTTCACACCGACTTCACCCACCCCGATGACCGTAACACCACTGCTCAGCATCAGGAGGAGGCCGCCGACCATTGCGCCGAGCCCCGCCAACTTGGTGTAGCCCTCCGTGCCGGGTTTGGCGGCCTTGGGGCCGACCACGAAGATGACCGCACCCAGCACGATCAGGAATATGGAGGGGATGATGACGTTCATCGTTGACTCCTACGGCGTTCGCCGTGTGTAGAGCAGATGTTGTGCTATCGATACGTAAGACCTGCGGCGGTTCTTCTACGCCTCGGCGTCCATATACATCCTCTTGTCCGGATCGACCGCTATGCGAATCTCGATGAGATCGGTCTCGGGAGCGATGTCGTCGGGTAGTTCAGCGGCCGCCGCTCGCAGCGCGGCCTTGGCGTCGGGCGCGTCCACGAGGTACGTGTGGTAGCGCTGGTACTTTCCCCCATGACGCGCGGTCACCTGGAAGTTCATGCGTTAATCTACCGGTGCCTCTCGTGCCAATCTATGCTCTGAGCATGAGTGTAACCCTCGCCACATACAAGGTGGTGCTGAGTTTGGCCCGCGCCGCCAGCCGGCTCGTGGGCCCTGGCTCTTCCAAGCTCGCACGGGGCCTTGCGGGTCGGAGGTCCGCGCACGAGAAGCTCGCCCGTTGGGGGAAAGAGCAGCGCGATGCCGCGCGGCCGACTGTCTGGTTCCATGCGCCTTCCGTAGGCGAGGGCTTGCAAGCTCTGTCTGTGATCGAGGCACTGCGAGAGCGTGACCCCGGCGTGCAGATCGCGTTCACGCATTTTTCACCCTCAGCGGCTCGGCTCGCGAGCCAGATGTCAGTGGACGTCGCAAGCTATCTGCCGTGGGACCTGCCAGGGCCGATCGGGCAGGTGCTGGACGCCATGTCCCCTGAACTGATCGTCTTCACCAAGACCGAGGTGTGGCCGGTCCTGGTGGACGAGTCGGTTCGCCGGGGCATCGACATCGCCTTGGTGGCGGGGACAGTGGTGGAGGGCTCGAGCAGGTTACGTCCGGCGGCGCGTGCGCTCCTGGCTCCGAGCTGGCGCGCCTTGCGGAGCGCCTGCGCGGTCGCCGACGAGGATGCGACGCGTCTGCGGTTGCTCGGCGTGCGAGAGGGCGCGCTCTCGGTGACCGGAGACCCCGGCATCGACTCGGCTGCCGAACGGGCCCGTTCTGCCGACCCGGCCGCGCCGTTCCTGGCGCCCTTCCACGCCGAAGCTCGCCCGACCGTGGTGGCGGGCTCGACTTGGACCTCGGACGAGGATGTGCTCATCCCGGCGCTCGAGATCGTTCGGGAGCGCGTGCCGGACCTTCGGCTAGTCCTCGCACCGCACGAGCCGAATCAGGGCCACGTACGGGTGCTGTGCCGACGTCTGGAGGCGGACGGATGGTGCACGGCGACGCTGTCGGGCGTCGAGGAGTCCGGGTCGGTACACGGCGTGGACGCGGTCGTCGTCGATCGAGTGGGCGCGCTCGCCGACCTGTACACGATAGGCCGGGTTGCGTACGTGGGCGGAGGCTTCCATGCAGCGGGTCTGCACTCGGTGCTGGAGCCGGCCGCGGCCCGGCTGCCGGTCCTGTTCGGGCCGAGGCACCACGGCTCGAGAGCGGCCGCGGACTTGATGGCCGCTGATGCGGCCCGATCCGTAGTGAGCCGCGACACGCTCGTGGAAGCCCTGCTCACGTGGCTCACCGACGCCGGCCCGCGCGAGCACGCCGCGGAATGCGCGTTCGGCTATATTCAAGGTCATCTGGGCGCCGCCAGTCGCACCGCCGCCGTCCTCTCCGAGCTCTTGCAACCCCCGAGCGCATGAACCAAGACGCCGTCCCCGAGATCACGCCGACCGAGCTGAACCAGAGGTTCGGCGCGGGTGACGTGCCGGTGCTCGTCGACGTGCGCGAGCCCCACGAGCCCACGATCGCCGACCTTCCGCAGCATGGCCAGGTCCTGATTCCAACGGGTGAGTTCATGGACCGCATAACCGAGCTCGATCCGGAGGATGAGATCGTGCTCTACTGCAGAAGTGGTCAGCGGAGCGAGTGGGCGGCGAAGCTGCTGTTGGAGGCTGGCTTCTCGAGCGTGCTGAACCTGTGTGGGGGCGTGATGGCGTGGAGAGAGGAAGTCGACCCCACGCTCCAGTCATACTGATCCTCCCGGTGCCGAGCCCCCCGCGTACGAGCCCCCCTTCTAGGATCTCCTTCACGCTTCTCGCACTGTGCGCGGCTTTTTTTGCGGCGTGCGAGGCCGGTCCTCCAACATTCGACCGGCCGCGGGCGGATCCGTCGGTTTCGCAGGCGATACCGGACTCGGCGGACGTGTCGACCCTGCCCGAGCTTCCCGCCGCTGCACAGGTGGAGATAACCGAGGTTGCCGACGCGAGTGGTGATTCTGTGGCTCCGGTGGGGGATGCCGAGGGAAGCAAGGTGGTGACCACGGACGGCGCACGCTTCCCTCATCCGGACAAGGTGCGTGGGCTCTACGTGAACGCGTGGGCGGCTGGCTCCCGAAATCGCTTGGCAGGGCTACTCGAGCTCGCCGCGCGCACGGAGATCAACACCTTTGTGATCGATATCAAGGACGCCTCAGGGTACGTCAGCCACCGTACCGAGCTCCCGGCCGCGCACGAGATCGGTGCGACGGAGGAGATCCGGATCCGGGATCTGCCCGGGGTCCTCGAACGGCTGGAGGAGGCGGGCATCTACCCGATCGCGCGCATCGTGGTCGTGAAGGATCCGCTGCTGACCTCGGCCCGGCCCGAACTCGCGGTGCAGGACACGGCGGGCGGCGTGTGGGTGGACGGCAACGGCATCGTGTGGCTCAACCCGTACAACACCGAGGTCTGGGAGTACCACGTGGCGCTCGCGCGTGAGGTTGCGCTGCTGGGGTTCCCCGAGATCCAGTGGGACTATGTGCGCTTCCCGGATTCGCCGGTCTCGGACCGGGAACGGGCGACCTATCCCGGCGCGGCTGGCCGATCCAAGCCCGACGCGATTCGCGCGTTCCTGGAGTACACCCGTGACGGGCTCGCCGATCTCGGCGTCGAAGTCACCGCGGACGTCTTCGGTGTCACGACATCGGCGTCGAGCGACGTCGGCATCGGTCAGGTGTGGGAGTCGTTCATCGACGTCGTCGATGTCGCGCTACCCATGGTATACCCGAGCCACTATTGGCCGGGCTCCTTCGGTTTCGACTCGCCGAACGCCCATCCCTACGAGATCGTGAGACGCGCGTTGCGGGACGCTTTGCGGCGGTCCGCCCTGGTGGACGGGGCAGGCATGACCCGACCGTGGCTCCAGGATTTCTCTCTCGGTGAGCCGAAGTACGGCGCGCCGGAAGTGAGGGCGCAGATCCAGGCCACGTACGACGCCGGTGTCGAAGAGTGGATTCTCTGGAATCCCGGCAGCTCTTACACGCAGGACGCGCTGGAGCCCAAAGGGGGATTCACCGCGGAGCCACTTATACGCGTCGCGGGCGAGATCATCCCTCTGTCGCGCCGGTATCAGCTGCTCGACAGTACAGAGGTTCGATAGCGAACCTCATGCCGTAACGCGGCGTGCCCTACTTGTGCGGAGGTCCCCGGCGGCTATACGCCTAAGGCGGCCGCGAACTGCAGTTCGTGCAGGCGCGCGTACAAGCCGTTCGCCTCGAGCAGTTGCTCGTGTGTGCCCTCTTCGTGCACTTCCCCGTGATGGAGTACGATGAGTCGGTCGGCATTCCGCACCGTGGAGAGTCGGTGCGCGATCACGAGCGACGTGCGGCCCCGCAGGAGCTCGTCCGTGGCGGCTTCGATTTGAGCCTCGATCTCCGAGTCCACCGAGCTCGTTGCCTCGTCGAGCACCAGGATCTCCGGGTCGAATGCAAGCGCCCGCGCGAAGCTGACGAGCTGCCGCTCGCCCACCGACAGCGACGAGCCCCGCTCTCCCAGCGCCTGGTCGTAGCCGTCCCTGAGCCGAGCGATGAAGGGCGCTGCACCGACGCGTTCAGCCGCAGCGCGGATCTGTGCGTCGTCGATGTGCGGCGAGCCGAGCCGGATGTTGTATGCTACGTCCTGGCTGAAGAGGAAGACGTCCTGCAGCACCAAAGCGATGCGCTTCCTCAGATCGTCGAGCTTCACTGCGTCGATCGGCGTGTCGTCCAGCAGGATCTGACCGCGATTCACCTCGTAGAAACGCATCAGCAAGTTGATGATCGTCGTCTTGCCGGCGCCCGTGTGGCCGACGATGGCGACCTTCTCTCCGGGCTCGACCGTGAAGCTCACGCCCTTGAGCACCCAGTCGGGTTCACCCTCTGAGTCGTTCGCATACGCGAACCACACGTCCCGGAACTCGATGCGGCCGGACGTCTCCGACGGAAGCGCGATCGGTCGGGGGGGATCCGCGATCACGATCTTCTCGTCCAGCAGCTGAAAGACACGCTCCGAGGAAGCCATCGCGCCCTGGAGCAGATTGTACTTCTCGGATAGGTCCTGGATGGGGCGGAAAAAGCTGCGCGAGTACTGGAGGAACGCGGTTACGACACCGACCGTCAGCACGCCGTCGAGTGTACGCAGGCCGCCATACCAGATGATCGACGCGAGCGCCAGCGCGGTGAAGAACTGGATGACCGGGAAGAAGAGCGCGTAGTAGGTGATCGACCGGAGATGTGCGTCGAGGTAGTCGCGGTTCAACTCGGCGTGCTTGGCCGCGTCGGCCTCTTCGCGGTTGAAGAGCTGCACGACCCTTACGCCCGTGAGGCGCTCGTGCAGAAACGCGTTCATGCGAGCGATGCGCACACGGATGTCCCGGTATGCTCGGCGGATCTTGGCTCGAAATAGGAAGGCCGCGAAGAAGACGAGGGGTAGCACGCTGAACGACACCAGCGCGAGCTGCCAATTCATCCTCAGCATCGCGATCACGATGAACGTGAGCATGAAGATGTCGCCGAATACCGTGACCAGACCCGAGCTGAACAGCGTGTTGAGCGTCTCGACATCGTTCGTCATGCGCGTCATGAGACGCCCGACCGGATTCTTGTCGTAGTAGCGCAGATCGATGCGCTGCAGCTTCTCGAAGATCTCGGCGCGTAGGTCGTACATCACCGACTGACCGAGCCAGGTCGTGATGATCGCTTGCGCGTATTGCAGCACGACCCCGAGCAGGATCGCCGCCAGGAAGCCCACAGCCAGGAGCGCGAGATACTCACGGTCCCCTCGGGGTATCGCCTCATCGATAATGAGCTGCGTGAGCCAAGGCCCGACGACCTGGGTCGCCGACGCGAGTAGCAGCACGAGAATCGCGAGCGCCACCTGCCATCGGTACGGCAAGAGGTACCGGACCAGGCGCCTCATCAGGCGCGCGTCGTAGGCCTTCCCCAGAGCCTCTTCTTCGGGGAATGCGTCGACTTCGGCCATGGGACTGAGCGCGGAGAGCGGGCAGGGACTGGGTCCGTACCCGACGCTCGGAAGAGGGTTTCCGGCGCTGACCGGCCCTGCCCGGAGCGCATGATCGGTCACCGAAATACTCGGTCGCCGGTATGGACATGGCTCCAGGAAAGAATCCCCGAGATCTACTCACGCCCGCGGCGCTGCACATCCTGCTTTCCGTTGCCGGTGAGCAGCTGCACGGATACGCGATCAAGCACGCGGTGGAAGCGAGAACCGAGGGTGCCCTGTCGCTCGGGCCCGGCACGCTTTACGAGGCGATCCATCGCATGGCCAACGACGGTTGGATCGAGGAGGTCGAGGGTGGGGGTCGGCGAAGAGTGTACCGGATCACATCGGCGCGGCGCGGCGTGCTCGACGACGAGCTGCGTCGCCTGGACGAGATCGTCTCGTTTGCTCGCGGCGCCGCACTGATGCCCGAGCCGCGGGCGCGTACAACGTGAACGTGCCCGGTTGGCTCGAGCTCCTCTTGCGGAGCTTCCCTGAGGAGTTCCGCGAGGCGCACCGACGGGAATTGGAAGAGTTCGTGTCGGCCGAGTTGTCCCAGGCGGGACGCGAGCGGCCGTAGGTGGCGTTGCTGGGGGCGTTTGCGGTGACCGCCGGCGTGCTTGCCCTCGTCGGACTGTACGGGGTCGTGTCCTACGGCGTCGGTCTCGGCCTCGCAGGCGCCTGGGGCCTAGCCAAGCTGCTCGACGCGCTATTGTTCGACGTGACTTCTACCGACCCGGTCACGTACGGTGTGGTCGCGGCATGGCTCGGCGCTGGTGCTGTGCTGGCGAGTTGGGTGCCGGCTTGGCGTGCGAGTCGGCTCGATCCGGTGGAGGTGCTGCGCTCGAACTGAGTTGGGTGACAGGGTGGCTTCGAGGTCAGCCGAACAGGTCGTCGTGCGTGCCCGTACGGACGAACACGATCTCCTCGTCCGTGGCGCGCCATATCAGGAGCCAGTCTCCGCCGACGTGGCATTCGGTACAGTCGTGGAACTCGCCCCGAAGGGCGTGGACGCGGCGAAGCGGGTCTAACTCGTCGCCGCGGATCAGCGTTTCCATGATCTCGCGGAGCAGCCTCATCTCTAGGCCGCGCGTCTCGCATCGCCGCCAGTCCTTCTTGAACCGACGGGTCGCTCGGGAGCGGCGGATCTCCACTCAGTCGTCTCGGTCCAGAAGGGCGAAGAGATCCTCGACAGAGTTGGCGTCGATGAGATCTCTCTCGTGCCGCGCGTCCTCGATGGCATCCCGGGTCAGCCGGTTGGGCAGCTTGAGCTCGACGGGCATCTCTCCCCGTAGGGCCACCTGCCGGTAGAACAGATGGATTGCTTCCGAAGGCGTGAGTCCAACGTGGCGGAATACAGCTTCTGCCCGCTCTTTGACTTCCGGTTCCGTTCTCGCCCGCACGTAAGCCGTCTTGTTCGACATCGTAGCATCCTGGATCATTTGTATCCCGTAGGTGGTACAAATGGAAGATGCTTTCGTGCCGACGATTGGACAACCATGGGGGTCGGGGTCTGGGGGTCGGGGTCGGGCAAGCGATGGCTTTGAACGCTCAGTGTGATGCGCGACGAGTGGTAGTAGGACGCATAGCTGCGAAGAACCCGTAGGAGGTGCCGTTCATTGAGAACGATGACGCGGTTGAGGCACTCCCGGCAGATCGATCCGATCAGACGTTCACAATAAGGATTCTGCCATGGTGAGGCGGGGGCTGTGACGACTTCCTCGATGCCCATCGACTCGACGCACCGGACGAAATCGGTGCCGAAGATGCGGTCACGGTCACGAATCAGATAAAGGGGCGCGGTATCGTGAGGAAAGGCTTCACGCACCTGCTGGGCGGTCCATAGTCTCCGGCAAACCCGGGGCGGTTCAAGAGTCGACCTGTGGCATCGCCGAACGGCGAGAACGGTGTTCCGACATGCCGATTTCGAGGAGACGTTGGAGGAAGCGCGGGAAGGAGATGTTGCGTACTGCGACCCGCCCTACACCTGCACGCAGGGTATCCTCTACGGCTCTCAGTCATTCGAGCTTCCTCGTCTCTTTGAGGCCATCGAGAGATGCAAGGAGCGAGGCGTGAAGGTCCTCCTGAGTATCGACGGGACGAAGAGGTCCGGCGGACTGCTCTGTGATGTGCCGATCTCGGACGGGCTCTTTCATCGAGAGGCAATGGTGAACTGCGGACGGTCCATGCTCCGCCGGTTCCAGCTCAGAGGGGATACGCTGGAAGACGAAGTGGTCCGGGACCGACTTCTTCTTACCTACTTAAGGGCTCCGACTACCCCGGCGGGCGTCTTGGCACGTGACGCGCAATGTAATCATTATAATCATATCGAGCCAATCAACTCCTCTCCGCTCGGAAGGATCGCATGACCAGGGCCCGCGGCGACCCCCACTCCCACCTCCCACTCAAAGCGGTGGACTTCCACATCCTGCTCGTGCTCACGGGGCAAGAGCTGCACGGGTATGGGATCGTGAAGGAGATCAAGTCGCGGAGCGGCGGACGCCTTCGATTGGAGCCTGGCAACCTCTACCGACACATCCGCCGCCTTGTGGAGGAGAGCATGATCGAGGCGGCGGGGCGTCGCCCGGCCTCGGACGCTTTGGAGGAGCGACGTCGGTACTACCGGGTCACCGCCTTCGGCCGCCAGGTCCTCGCCGCGGAGGCGCGTCGGATGCGCTCCCTCGCTGCGGCGGCCGAAGCCGACCTGGCGCTGGCAGGGGACGACGGGTGAGCGAGCGACCGCCAGGACCTCTGTTCTCGGAAGAATTGTATCGCTGGCTTCTGCTCATCTATCCGCGGCGCTTCAGGGGCAGCTACGGGTCGGATGCTGCGGTCGAGCTCTTTCGAGATCAATACCGGGAGGCGCATACGCGTCGGTGCATGCTCGGCATCGTGGTACTGTGGGCACGGACGCTTCCCAATGTCGGCTGGCACGGAGTGCTGGAGGGGCTGTCTAACGTCAGAGACGTAATGCGCGGCCTTCGGGCGGCGATCGTCACAGGTGCGTTACGCAGCGTGTTGCGCTCGGACTGACGGACGGTCGCTCGGCGCTATTTCGCTCGGCGCGCTAGCTCTGCGGCCACGTCCGCCAACGTTGCGCCCTCGGCTCTCAGTGCGACCAGCATGTGGTATACGAGGTCGGCGGCCTCTTCGACGGCCTCCTCGACGCTACTCGTGGCGAGTGCCGCGATCAGCTCGGCGCTCTCCTCACCGAGCTTCTTGAGGCGCAGATTGCGGTCTTCGAGCAGGCGCGTCGTGTAGCTGCCCTCCGGGCGGTCGGCAGCGCGTGCCTCGATCGTGGCGGCCAGGCGGGTGAAGGTGTCCCCGGTCCCTTCCGGCGCGGAGCTCGCTCCGAAGCAGGTGGCCTCGCCGGTGTGACATGCGGGTCCCCTCGGCACCACGAGCGCGAGCACGGAGTCTGCGTCGCAGTCGGCGTGGAGCGAGCGCACCCGCAGGGTATTCCCGCTCGTCTCGCCCTTCCTCCAAAGCACGTCACGGCTGCGAGACCAGAAGTGCATCTCGCCTGAAGAGAGTGACGCCTCGAGCGCCTCACGGTTCGCGTACGCCAGCATCAGCGTCTCCCCCGTACGCGCGTTCTGCGCCACTACAGGTACCAGTCCATCCGACTTGGCGAAATCGAGGGAGTCCAGATCGGCGACGTTTCGGAGGGTTCGATCGGTCATGGGTCTATCCAAGTGGGTCGGAGACGCCAGGCAGGTTGGACATACCGGATGAGTCGAAGACACTCGCCTCGCCGAGCCGGACGTTCACGTTCCAGCCGGGTAGCGACGACTTCAGAGCATCGACGGTCGTGATGCCATCGTGCAGGATGCCCGCTACGAGCGCTGCCGAAGCGTGGCCCTCGATGAAGGCGTCACGGAGGTGTTCGGCTCGCCCCGCACCGCCGGAGGCGATGACGGGGATCGGAACGGTATCGGCGACCGCTCGCGTGAGCCCGAGCGAGTACCCCGAGCGGGCGCCGTCCTGATCGATCGAGGTGAGCAGAATCTCACCCGCGGCACGCTCGCGGCACGCTGCGGCCCACTCGATCGCATCCAGACCGGTCGGCTGCGATCCGCCGTGTGTGTAGCAGCGCCAACCATCGCCTTCGCGAGCCGCGTCGATGCTGGCGACGATGCACTGGCTCCCGAAGCGTTCGGCTCCAATGGAAAGGATGCTGGGATCACGCACGGCTGCGGTGTTCACGCTGATCTTGTCCGCTCCGGCACGCAACAGCGGGCCGATGTCGTCCGCCGAGCGCACGCCCCCGCCGACCGTTAGCGGGATGAAGAGCGTTTCCGCAGTACGGCGTACCGTGTCGAGAAGTGTGCTGCGGCCTTCCCGAGAGGCGGACACGTCCAGGAAAACGATCTCGTCAGCCCCTTCCTGCTCGTATCGGGCCGCGAGCTCGACCGGATCGCCGACATCGCGGAGGTTCTTGAAGCGCGTGCCCTTTACGACGCGGCCGTCTTTCACGTCGAGGCATACGATTACTCGCGGACGGAGCATCAGTCGAGGCGCTCCAGTTGTACCGAGCCTTTGGTGCTGAAGACGACCCCACGGTCCAGGAGTGCCTGCCTGAGCGCCATGCCCGTCGCCTTGATCGCGGCCTCGACCATGTGGTGCCGGTCGTCCCCGCGCAGCACGCGCACGTGCAACGTCGCGCCGAGGTTGGTCGCGAAGGAGTGTAGGAAATGCGTGTAGAGCTTCGAGGGAAGCTTGCCGACGTAGTAGGGGCGCCCGCCCAGATCGATGGCCGCCTCGGCGAGCGCCTCGTCCATGGGGATCTGGCACCAGCCGTACCGGGCCACGCTGGTGGGCACCTCGTCGGCGAGCGCGAGCCCGAGCGTGATCGCGACATCTTCGACGAGGTGGTGCTTGAGATCGCCGGTGGCTTCGAGCTCGATGTCGAGGCCGCCGTAACGCGCCAGCGTCTCCACCATGTGCGCGAGGAAGCGGTCGTCCACGTCGATGCTCGCGTTCCCCGAGCCGACCCGCACGTCCGCCACGATCTGGGTCTCCTTCGTTGCTCTCTTCAGCTTGCTCATTCTTCCACCACCCGTGTGTGCGTGTTTCCCCAACGGTGCGCCACGTCGTCCGCGTCCAGTGTGTTCGTGTACAGAGCCATGCCGAGCACCGCGCCTGCCGCGCCGAGGGCGTCGAGGTGGGCGAGCTCGTCGACCGTGGTGACCCCACCAGATATCCACATCGCTTGAGAGCTGGCCGACACGGTACTCTCCGCGACCGCCCGGTCGATGCCTTCCAGCCGCCCCTCGCGGCCCACGTCCGTCGAGAGGATCCCCGCGAGCGGCAGATCCGCCAGCTCACGAAGCAGTGCGCCGACCTCGAGGCCGGTCGTCTCCCGCCATCCCTTTCGCAGCACGAGCCCATCCCTGGTGTCGAGCGCGACCATCACGCGTGTGGGGTGGCGAAGGGTCAGCTGCTTCAGCCAGGCGGGATCGTCGAGCGCGCGGGTCCCCACGATGATGCGGTCCGCTCCGGCGGCGATCAGCGCGTCCGCCCTGTCGTCGTCGCGGATTCCTCCCCCGACCTGTGTCTCCGCCTTCGTCGCCGTGAGCAGCTCTTTCAGCAGCGCGAAGTTGTCCCCGCTGCCGAGCGCCGCGTCGAGATCGACCAAGTGCAGCGTGCCGAAGCCCGATTGCCACCAACGCTCAGCGACCGCTACGGGATCGGGTAAGGAGACTGCCTCAGCTTCGGGGCGCCCACCCACGAGTTGCACACAACGTCCTCCGCGCACGTCGACGGCCGGTGCGGCGATCATCGGGCGCCCCGAGCCAACTTGACGAAGTTCGTTACGATTCGGCGGCCCGCCGTCGAGCTCTTTTCGGGGTGGAACTGCAGGCCCCACGTGTTGGCGCGGCGTAGTGCAGCGGTGAAGCGAACGCCTGCATACTCCGACCACGCGATGGCATCGGACTGGTCGGTGGGTTCGCAGACAAAGGAGTTCGCGTAGTAGCTCACCAGCCCCTGGATGCCGGCGAAGATCGGGTCGGTGGTGACTTCCACGTCGTTCCACCCCATCTGCGGCACGATCGCGGCGCGCATGAGCGACACCCGCCCGGGAACGAGCCCGATGCCGTCGCCGGCGGACTCGTCGCTCTCGTCGAAGAGCAGCTGCATGCCCAGGCAGATGCCCAGGCAGGGGAGTCCTGCTTCCAGCGCCTCGCGGATCCGGCTTCGATCAGCGGGAAGCGCCCGTGCGGCATGCCCGAACGCGCCGACGCCCGGAAGCACGATGCCGTCCAGGGAGAGCGCCTCCGCCCAATCCGCGGTCACGACCACCTTCGCTCCGGAGCTTTCGAGCGCCTTGCCCAGAGAGTGCAGGTTCCCGACGCCGTAGTCGAAGAGCGCGAGCTTCATGGCGCTCCTCCTCGGGGCGAGTCGGCCCCTTTGGCCCCTTTGGCCGCTTTTGCCCCGCTCGCCGCGCTGGCCCACGTGGCCCCGTCGAGCGCGTCCAGGAAGCGCTCCATCAGAGGCCATGGGCCGACGGTCACGCGAAGCCCCTCGCCGATGGCTTCGATCCCGGCGAACGGGCGCACCGCGATGCCCCGCTCCCTCAGCGTCAGCGCATCACTGGACGCGGACCCGCTGGGTGAGGCGAACAGGACGAAGTTCGTACGCGACTCCAGTGGTTCGAGACCACGCTTTCGAAGCGCGTTGATGAGTCGCGCGCGATTCGTGAGGCACTCCGCTACTGTGCCGGCCATCCAACCGTCTTCGTCGAGCAGCGCGGCGGCGGCCGCTTCCGCGGCGAGTCGCGAGACCTTGTACGGGCCCCGAGACTTCTCGATCTCCCGCGTCGTCTCCGGTTGGGCGACGCCGAAGCCGCAGCGAAGGCCCGCGAGACCGAACGCCTTGGAGGCGGTGCGAGCAACGAGCAGGCGTGGCGTCCGCACCGCCCAGGAAATCAGCGTCTCTTCCGCGAAGTCGGCGTACGCCTCATCGAGAATGATCAACGGTCCCCCGTCGCTGCGGTACCAAAGCAGCCGCTCGATCCACTCTTCGGGAAGCAGCTCTCCCGTCGGGTTGTTCGGGCGGCACACATAGACCAGGTCGGGATCTCCTTCCAGGAGCAGCCGAGGGTCCAAGGCAGCCTCGGACCACGGCACCGCCTCGGCACCGATGCCGTTCATGCGCGCGAGCGGCTCGACCATGGAGAAGGTCGGACTCGCGTAGCGCACCGTGGCCCCTCTCCCGAACGCGGCGCGGAAGGCCGAATCCAGAACGTCGTCGGAGCCCGCGCCGGTGGTCACGCAGTCGACCGGTACGTCGAATCGCTCCGACACTGCCGCGCGTAGCCGGTCGGCGTAGAGCTCTGGGTAGCGGGCCAGGTCGTCGCTGGTAGCGGCCTGGATTCGTGCGAGCGCGGCCGGGTGCGTGCCCCAGAGATTGGTGTTGTCGCTCAGGTCGATATCGACCGGGCGCCGGTCCGGCGCGTATGGGGCGAGGAGTTCGTAGTCCGCGCGAGGGAACGGGCTCATGTCCCTGACCTCGCGAGAGCCGCCGCCGCATGTGCCGGCAGCCCTTCCGCCATGGCGAGCGTCGCGACATCGTCCGCCATCCCCGCCGCTCCCTCCCCAGTCACCTCTTGGATCGTGTACGAGCGCAGGAAGTGCTGCACGGAGAGGCCGGAGAAGCTGCGCGCCCTACCTGCTGTGGGCAGCACGTGGTTCGCGCCGGTGAGGTAGTCGCCGAACGCCACCGAGGCGTGG
>JADFSR010000009.1 GCA_022560615.1 Gemmatimonadota bacterium | reverse complement strand
GCGGTGAAGCGCTGGCCCAGGCGAACTGGGACGACGCTGTCTACCATCACGAGCGCGCCGTGGCGATCGAGCCCACCGCCATCGCCTTCCGCGTCGGGTTCGCCAACACGCTCAAGCGGCGCGACCGAGTGCCCGAGGCCATCGAGCAGCTCCGCAGGGCGACGTCTCTACCCTTCCTGCATCCCGGCGACTCCGACTACCAGGGCCTGGCGCACAGATACCTCAACGAGCTCCTCGCCGAGGGGAACGGCTGACGGGACCGTGTCGGATGTCTGCCTGACAGTGGATCTGGAGCCCGACTGCCCGCCCTATCTGGACGGGTGGGTGGGCGTCGAGCGGGGGATGCCCCAGGTGCTGGACCTATTCGCCGCTAACGACCTGCTCGCGACGGTCTTCGCAACCGGAGAGACCGCGGAGCGCTACCCGGAGCTGATCCGCCGCATCGTCGACGCGGGTCACGAGCTCGGGTGCCACGCGCACACGCACCGCTCGTTCTCGGCGCTCGAGCCGGACGAGGCGGAGCGCGAGATCGCTCGCTCGGCCGCGCTGCTGCGTGCTTTCGCCCCGGTGACGTCGTTTCGCGCGCCCTACTTGGACTTTCCCGAGCGCTACATGACGTTCCTGGAGGCTCACGGGTTCACGATCGATGCGTCCCGCGGTCGGTACAAGCCCACACATTGGTTCCGTACCCCCGCCCGCAGCCCAATCCGACGGATTCCGGCATCCACGACGTCGTCGGTCCTGCGGGCACCCCCGGCGGTGCGCAACCTGCTGCTCGGACTCATGCGCACACCGGTCGTACTCTTCGTCCATCCCTGGGAGTTCGTGGACCAGTCCGAAGCGCCGATCCCGTGGGACTGTCGGTTCGGCACCGGCACGGCCGCGCTCGAGAGCCTCTCGAGCACGATCGAGTTTTTTGCCCGGCGTGGAGACCGTTTCGTGCGCATGACCGACCTCGAGGCGGTCGATCCATGAACTCGCGGCTATACCACGCTCGTGGGCTCGGATTGGCCGTGGCGCTCGTGGCAATGTACGTCGCGCTGGTGCCACTGCACACACAGGACGGGGCGAATCATCGACAGGTCGCGGTTCTCTTGGAGCGCCTCATCACCGCGGACACTCCCGATCCGGTGTATGAAGCGCACCTCGGTTTCCTGCGCACCAACGTGCTCTTTGCAGGAGGCTACGCGCTGGCCGCTGCGCGGGTCGGCATCCCGATCCAGCTCTACGAGAGGCTATTCGTCGGCGCGTTCCTGATTCTCCTGCTGGTGGGCTACCGCGGCTTCCTGGCCGAATGGGCTCCTCGCCACACGGGTCTGTGGGTGTGGATCCTTCCCATGACGACCCATGCGCTGTTCGTCACCGGCATGTACAACTTCTTGGCCGCGACGGCGCTCACATTCCCGGTGCTGATCTTGCTTCGGCGAGTCGCCGAGACGCCCTCGGCCAAGGTGCTCGCGGCGATGTCTGTCCTCGCTTGGCTGGCTTTCCTCGCCCATCCCTTCGCGTTCTTCGTGCTGCCCCTCGCCTGGCTCTGGTTGGCCGCCGGACGGCGGGAACGTCCCGACGCGTACATGTGGAGCGCCGGAGGAGTCCTGGCCGTGTTTCTCTTGATGGGATTCGCGCTGCCGATGGCGGCGGGTGCCTCACCCTCCAACCCATATGTATTCAAGCCCCCGCTCGAGCTCGTGGCCGGACTCGTCTACTACAATTTTTCGGGCTTCTCAGCGTGGGCTCTGTTCGCCGCCGTCCCGGCTCTGGTCGCCGCGGTGGCCATGGCATGGATGAGCTTCCGCGACGGAGAGCGACGAGGTCGGCTGCTCTGGCTCGCGCTGCTCTTGGCGTATTTCCTCTTCCCTAGCGAAGGGCACGGCGGTGCGCACTTGAACGAACGCTTTCTGCCTTTTCTTTGGGCGTTCCTTCCTCTCGGGCTTTCGGACTCGGCGCCGGGGCGCCGCTCCACGGCGCGTTGGATACGGGCGACGGCCGTCGCCTCCACTGTCCTCATGGCCTCTGCGCTGTGGGCCGGCATGAACCGTGTGGATCAGGAAGTGGACGACGCCGTCGCTGTGCTCACGGAGCTCCCGGACGAAGCGCGGCTATACCCGTTGGAATTCGATCCCAGCGGGCCGTCTTTGACTCACGGTCCGCTGCTGCATCTGTGGGCGAACCACCCCACCGACCGCACGGTCCACTCGCCCTTCTCGTTCACGTTCATGGGGCTCATGCCGGTCTCTCGGCGGATTCCGTCATCGGCCACGTATTTTCCAGCGACCGCGGAAAACCATGCACAGAGCCTCGCGGATGGTCGTCTCTGCCGACCCGGGGATCCTGTCTCGACCCCGGACTGTAGCCTCCTGGAGCGAGAAGGATGGAACACGCTCCTCAACGCCGCACGCTACTACGACTTCTGGTTCGTGCACGGTGCTCCCGCTCGCTGGCGGGAGATCATCGAGCACGTCCCCGGTCTGAGCCTCGTCGCCGAAGCGGGTCGTGCTTCCCTGTGGCGGTACGACAGGGACTTGGAGTTCACGCCCAGCCTTTGGTGAGACCGGTCCATCGCCGGCAGCCCGTGGATTGCCAGGCGACCTACTCGCGCCGCACCTCGTAGACCCTTCGCCGCCACTGGGAGATCGTCCACCGGTCGACGGCTTCGAGCCATGTGACGATGCGGGCAGTCCCGAACCCGAGCGGGCGGGCCATGCGCACGTACCCGGGTTCCGCCTCGTAAATCGACTCGAGAGCTACCGAGCCCGGTAAATCGGGAGGCGCGTCGTTACGGGTGACGAACAGGAGTCGGCTCGGCGGAGTCGCCGGCGGAACGAGCTCCGCCGGACGTCGATCCGGGTCGAGCGGGATCTCCACGATCGATGGATGTCGGTAGACGTTGGCCCGAAGGTCCCGCACTGCGTACGGATCCTCCAGCGCGTGGAGTACAAACACGGGTGCGCCCTCGGCCCGTTCGGAGACCTCCCAAAGCGTGCGGAAGTAGTGCCAATCGAATTCCTTGCCGCGATGGATCGCCGGGGTCACGAGCACCGCGAGCAGTAGGAGGTTCTGCGCGGCCAGCGGCCACACGATGACGCGCCTCCAGAGCCCCGCCGACAGGATACGGTCGAACGCGGAAGCCGAGTAGGCTACCAAGACCGGGACCGCGTAGAGGAGAGGGAACAGGAAACGGAGCTCCTTGTGGCCAATGAGCGAATGGCCGACGAAGAACGCCAAGGAGCACCAGACCCAAGGACTGCCGGGCCTCACGAAGACGGCCGATACGAGCAGAAGCGCCAGCGCCAGCCCCAACGGCGGAGCTGCCCAGAGCACGACCTGCACCGCGTAGAAATACCAAGGAGAAGTCCCAAAGGACGCCGCTTCGCCCTCCAGGAGGTTCGCTCGGAAGTAGGCCCACGGGGTGAAAAGCCACTCACCGTAGAACCACGAGTCGACAGCCACCGAGAGCAAGACGATGGCACCCGCGGTCGCGACCACCTGCGCTGTTCGTTTCCAGCCACCGGCCCCATCCTCTCGATCGCCCCGATGGAAAGCCAACCAGATGAGCAGCGGCACTATGGCGAACGCCATCTGAAAGCGGAACACGAATGCCAGGCCGAGGAGGACCCCGGCCCAGGTCGCGCGAAACGAGCCTTCCCGCCCGAGCAACGCGAGCGCCGCGAAGAACGCTAGGCCGGCGAGGTTCTCCGATGAGAAGCGCTGGTGGAACAGCGGGAGGAACCACAGGAAGAGGCTCGTGAGCCACAGAGCTCGACGCCCCGGCCGGTCCAACGATCGGGAGGTCGCGAGCGCGATCCACACGACGGTCGCCATCGAGAGCGCGAGCGTCCCCAGCTTCAGCATGAGCGCCCACAGGAACGGGCTGGTGAGGCCGACCGCACGCATGGACACCAGCGCGATGAGCGCGAGGGTGGGCTGGAGCGTGGGACGGATCCGGTCCTGGAACTCCCACGAAAGTTGGTCCATGGAGGCGAGACCCGCTCTGGCCCAGGCAGGCTCCAGAATCTGGAAGTGCTCGTCCGGATGCCAAGGATTGACTGCGAGCACCGCAACGACGAGATGGAGGGCAGCCGATACGCCGATCAACAGCGGTAGCGGCAAAGCGATGTCAGCAGCCTGACGCTCCAGGGCCACGCGCAGCCTGCTCCAGATCTCAGTGAGGCTCGCCATCGTGGGCCACATGCTACCGAACCCGCACGCCGGCGGGAAGGCATCGCGGGCTGCCGAGCGGCATTCACTCGAAACCGGCTTGCCTCACCCCATCCGCACGTCGATGATTCGGCGCTTTTCCCGTGACCGGTCTCTCCGTCGGAGCGCGCCGTTGACGCAGACACTCGACATCAGGCGGTGCCGCACGGCCCGTGATTGGCGCCTCTTCGAGCGAATTCCAGAACTTCTGCACGGAGACGATCCGGCGTTCGTACCGCCGATCCCGGGCGAGGTCGCCAAGCTCAGGGGGCGTGGCCACATCTTCCACCTCAGCGGCACCCTCCGCGCCTACGTCGCGTTCCGAGCAAGGACGCCGGTCGGGCGCGTCGCATCCATCGTGAACCGAACCCACAATGAGTTCCACGGCGATACCACGGGGTTTTTCGGGTTCTTCTCGTTCGCCGACGAGGACGTGGCGGGCCCGCTGCTCGAGCAAGTCCGCCAGGACCTGGCGGAGCAGGGCCGTGACCTGATCCGAGGCCCATTCAACCCGACGCAGAACGACGAGTGCGGACTTCAAGTCGAGGGATTCGGGAAGCGGCCGTACTTCGGCATGCCCTACAACCCGCCATGGTACGTGGACGTCTATGAGTCCCTCGGACTGGAGAAGGCTCGCGACCTCGTGGCGTACGACGTCGACCCCTCGCTCGAAAAGAGCTTCGACCACAGGCTGCGAGGGCTCGCCGAACGAGTGCGCGAGCGATTGGGCATTACGGTGCGACCTATAGACATGAAGAGGCAGCACGAAGAGGCTCAGCTGATCACCCGGCTCTTCAACGAGTGCCTCGCGGAGGAGTGGAACTTCATGCCGCTATCCGTGGAGATGGCCGAGGCTTTCGCCAAGGACCTCGCTGGACAGCTGGATCCCGAGGCCATACTCATCGCCGAGGCCAACGGAGAGCCCGCCGGGCTCTCCATCGCCCTACCGGACCTGAATGTGCTGCTCACCGAGCTCAAGCGTTTTCCGCGGTGGCTGAGGCTCATCCGGCTCCTGTGGCTCCTCAAGACGAGGAGATGCCAGGCGGCGCGGTGGGCCGTCTTCGGCATGCTTCCACAATACCGGAGGAAGGGAGGCACCCTCGTCCTCATCTACGAGGCCATCACGCGGGGAAAGCGGCGGTACTCCCGGGGAGAGATCTCCTGGACGCAGGACACGAACTCCGACATTGCGCGGCTCGTCGCCGAGCTAGGTGTCGTGCCCTACAAGCGGTATCGGATCTACGAGACTCGGGTGTAGCAGCCGGCAAGTGGCCCAGCCGGTGGTGGTCTTCGACCTGGATGGCACGCTCACGAAGAGGGACATCAGCGTCCCGTTCCTCCGCTTCACGGCAGGTGGTCCCTCGGCGTGGCTGGGTCTTCTGTGGGCGGGGACATGGGCGATACCCGATCTCGGCACGGCCTTTTTGGCCGAGCGCCGCGGGAACCAGCGCCGTGTGGGCAGCGTGCGCGGCCGATGGGAGGGGCTCCTCCACGAGCGGATGGTCGCCCGCACTCTCCGCGGGAAGCACCGGTCAGAGCTCGAAGCGGCTGCTGAGCGGTTCGCTCATTCGAAGCTGTGCAACGCTCTCCGGGCCAACGCGAGGGACCGACTGGATGAACACCTTCGTGAGGGTCATCGCCTCATCCTGGCCAGCGCTTCGCTGGCGATCTGCCTCGAACCTCTACGCGGGATCCTGGGCTTCGACGCCGTGCTGGGCACGCGCTTGGAGTTCCGGGACGGCGTGGCGACCGGCCGGTTCGAGGGTCTGCCCTGCTGGGGCGCCGAAAAGCTGCTGCGGGTTCGAGAGGTCATGCGACCCGGCGAGGAGATCCTCCACGCGTACGGCGACAGCCGCGGAGACCGGGCCGTACTCCGAGCAGCTCGGAACTCAACGCTCGTACGCTAGAAGGGTGATCGGAAAGGGGGGTGGGCCGCGCACATGGTGCTTGCGCGCGTTCAGGCAAGGAACGACGAGGAGTCGTAGCCTAGCGGGCACCGCCGCCGAAGGCGGTGGTCCGACGAGGAGAGACGATGGATCAACCGCGCAACCGCCATGTGCCCAGCACCGGGATGAAATGAACAGACGAGTCTGTGGGTTGCGGTGGCACGGCCCCATCTCCGTCGTTGGAGCTCCTCGGACCACCGCCTTCGGCGGCGGTGCCCGCGACGGCTATGCCTTCGAAGCTCCGCCTAGAATATGAGGCCGTGGCACCGCAACGCGGCCCGCCTCCCTTTCCGATCACCCTTCTAGACCTCTCCATATCCGCAGTGACTCTAGGGCTAAGCCCGTGCCCGCGAGTGGAAGCAGGTAGGCAACGTGGCTGAGAAGCGCCAGCGCCAGCGCGACGTCCGCATCGACGCCCGCCGCCCGGAACACCAGGAAGACGCTTCCTTCGTAGACACCGAGGTTCGCCGGAGTTATCGAAAACATGGTACTGAGGCTGACGGCGAGCAGAGCTCCCACCACATGCCACGGGAGCAGGTCCACGCCCAAGGCCAGCGCGATCGCCGCTATTCCCAAGGCCTCCGCGGTCTTCTTCGCGATCGCCAACGCCACTCCGAGGCCGAATGGCGCGGGGCGCCGGATTGCGTCGAGGCGGTGAACCGTTTGCGAAATGAAGCGGAGGACGGCGCGCATCCGACCACGAGCTTCTCCGGCAAGGCGGTCCAGAAAGTCTCTTCGTCGGGCCAGAGCGGCGAAGCCGAACGCCAGCGCCGGCGCACCGAGAATGATGGTCATACCCGCAGCGCGGTACTCGAAGTCCGGGACGATGGCGGCCGCCAAGATCAAGACGGTCCACTTCGCCAGCCCCTCGGCTATCTGGTCCAGGATGGTGAGCGAGACACCCCCGGCTGGCCCCAGCCCAGCCCGTGTGGCAAGCAGATGGATGCCCGTGGCGTGACCGGCTAGCAGAGGACCACCGTTGGAGACGGTGCTCGTGACCGCGACGATGGAGAACATGGTCCGCGGAGGAACGCGGGCTCCGGCGGGAACGAAGAGGAGCCACTCGGCGGTGGCGAAAAAAAGGATGGTCCCGTTCGCCAGAACCGCCGCGGCGAGCCAGCCGGGTTCCGCTCTCGCCGCGGCACCGAGAAGTCGGGGCCAATCCAGGCCGTTCGCCGCTACGGCCACGAGCGCGACGAGAGTCGCCCAACCGACGATCCACCGCCAGCGTCGTAGCTTCACCACCTCACCAGCCACCTCCCCGCCCCGACCGGTTCGACCGACGGAGCCGTTCGGAAGGCGGCCAGGAGGGCCGGATGCCACCGCTCCGCGTGAACGCCCCCGGCCGGCTCGCGTGGATCGAAGGGTAGCAGGACCAGAGGGTAAGCCCCGTTGCGCAGATCCGCTTCCAGTGGGGCCGGATCCCACAGTCCTCGGCTCGCCAAGGAGGACAGGATGAAGGGGTGGATCACCGATGCATGCCCGCACGCTCTGACGAGCCCGGCTTCTTCAGCCAGAACATCGCGTTGCCCTTCCAAGAGCGCGCACAGCTCCGGCAAGTCCTCCTCCACCTCCCGGAGCCGAGCGAGGTTGGTGGCCAGCGCCGCGCCCACACCGACGTTCGCGCCCACTACCTGAAGCGCCAGGAGCCATCGCCAAACAGCTGCTCGCCCCGCCCACAGGGGGTCGAAGAGCCTAGGCCCTACCCACATCACCGTGGCCAGGTGAAGGTCCAGGAAATACGCATAGGACGAGCCCAAACGGGCCGCAGAAAGAGACCAGAGCAGGGCTCCGCACCAGTACCAGAAGACGATGTCACCCAGGGAGCTCTGCTTATCCGCACGGGCCGTGCGGACGAGGAAGCCAAAGAGAATCGCCCAGGGCGCAAGGTGGCTCACGGCTTGGAGGCCGAGGTTGGCAAGGGAGAAAGTGCCCACCGTATAGATGAGCATGTGGCGCCAGGCCTCGAGCCCCCACAGCTGAGTGATCACTCCAGCCCCCACTATTCCGCTGGCAGCGAACGCCGCGACGGCCGCAGGAGCCATGGATCGCCTCCGTGACGCGACCCACGCCAGTGCAACCAACGCAGGAAAGAGCTGGGTCTGCTTTGCGAAGCAGGCGATCGCAAGCGCGACTCCGCCCAAGACCGCAGCCCACCGAGAGCTCCCCCGGTCCAACAGCGCGAATCCCGCCACCGTCCCCGCTGCCGCCCAGATCTCGAGGTGGAATCCCCCCAATCCGTACAGGATCGGGAAGCTCGCGCCCATGAGTCCAACGGTGCCCGCAAGCCGGGCACCGCGGACGCCGCGGGACCTGGCCCACGCACCTACGGCGACAACCAGCGCCAGCGCACCAAGAGCGTTGACGAGGCGTCCCGCGAGAAGCCCGGACATGCCCAGTAGCCCGAGTCCGCGGGCAAGGACAAACACCAACGGAGGGTAGTTGAGCACACGGTACGGAGCTTCAGGAGACAAGCCAGGGTAGAGAACGCCCGATGCCCGCCAGGACTCCAGATGATCTAGGAGCTCTCCCGAGGTGTAGTCGGGGTCGAGGGGAAGGGTGAGAAGCAGCCCAGACCAGACCACCGAGAGCGCGATGAACCAGCCCAACTGGCTCCAGCCCGCCAGAGCCGCCTTGCGTGCAAGTGGCAAAGTGATGCGACCAGGTCCTCTGAGTAGAAGCGCGCGCCTCAGGGCGATGTCGGCCAGAAAACGCGAGTCCTTCGGTCGAAGTGTCCGCTATTATTGATAGACGTCGTTTGCCCAACAACCCTCTGAGGGGCGTGCCACCGGTTGCTCCCTCCTTTGCCAGCACCCACCAGGTGACACCCTTCCGCCCCTTTGGTATGACTGGTACGACTGCTACGACGCTGTCGCCCCGCGGCGCCCGCGTCGCGTCAGTTCTCTTTCTGGTCTGCGCAGCGATTCTGGGGGAGGGATCAACGTCCCACGCTGCCGCCCAGGAGGGGGTATGCGCGCTGGGCGCAGTGAGCCGAATCGAGATCCGGAACAACTCCCTGTTCTCCCCCGAGGACATCCACGACCGCAGCTTCTCGTGGGCGCTGGGCTTCGCCGACTGGATGCACATCCGTACACGCCAGGGCTACTTACGCGACGAGCTGCTGCTGCGAGAGGGCGACTGCTACGATGCAGCGGTCGTAGATGAGTCGGCGCGTCTCATCCGGGAGCTGAACTTCATCGCGCGCGTGGAAGCAGGCGCCTACTTGGCCCCGGACTCCACCTGGGTAGTCCAGGTGGAGACCTGGGACGAGTGGAGCACACAGTTCAGCACCGATTTCGACGTGGAGGGACGATTTCAGTTCAAGGGAATCGCCCTCACAGAGAAGAACTTGGCTGGCCGCGGCCTCCGCCTCTCGTTCCGCTACCGGAACTTCCGCGAGCGGCGCGACAAAGGCCTCACGCTCTCCACTGAGAGGTTCTTGGACACGCGAGCCAACGCCTCGATTGCGGGCGGTTCCACGAGGACCGGCAACTTCTTCCGAGAGGAGCTGTCGTACCCGTTCGTAGGTGAGTCGTCGCGCTTCTCCTTGGAAAGTCGCTTCGGGTTCGAAGACCGGGAGCACTCCTATCTCACCGGGGACCACTCGCAGATCTCCCACGTCTTGCTACCGCTCGAGGACTTCGACGGGCTCCTACGGCTGGGTCGCAGGTATGGCGTGCCCGGCGCACTAACCCTGGTGGCGGGCGAGATGGAGTTCCTTCACCGAGAAGTGTCTGGTCCGGCCAGGCAGGTTTGGCAAGGAGACTTCGGCGACGCGGTCACCGCTGCCGATTCCCTCGTGGCACGTCTGGCCCCGCAGGATAATCCCGATTCGTGGCTGCGCGTCGGCGCGACTGTGGGCATCCGGCGCCTTCGCTTCACCACCGCCAGGGGGCTCGATCGCATCACCGGCGAGCAAAACGTCGCGTTGGGAAGCGAGGCGAACCTCACGGTGGGCCGGGCGGTGACGACATGGGGCACCTCGCGCCCGTACAGCTACGGTCGATTGGAGGGCTTCCTCAGCGGTGCCCGTGGTCCTGTCCTCGCGGTTACCACCGTACTGGCCGAAGGCCGCTACCGCAGTGCACAAAACGGAGAGTCGCCGTGGCGGGACCTGTCGCTTCGCGGCCACGCGCTCGCCTATGTCCAGCCTGGAAGTGCGGCCGTCCACACCTTCGTGACGGGCACGCACTTCTGGGTTCACGGCAATGTAGACCAGCCTCACCAGCTCGCTCTGGGAGGGGAGGAGGGCGTCCGCAGCTATCGGGATGACGAGGTCCCCACGGGTAGCGCCGTGGTGGCCTTTGCCGAACACAGGGTCAATCTCCCGTGGTTTCGCCCAGCCATGGACCTGGGGCTCACCGTGTTCGGCGACCTCGGCCGCGGCTGGGCGAACAACGTTCCCTTCGCAATCGACACGGGCTGGCGGGTGGCATTGGGAGGCGGAATCCGGCTGGGCTTCCCGGCTGGGACACGATCCGTGACGCACATCGAGGTGGCGTGGCCCGTTGGCGGGCCCGAGAAGGGACGCGGGCCCGTGTTCCGTACGTACTTCGCTCCGACCTTCACTTCCCGGTAGGACCCGTGCTACGTGCGCCGTGGAGTTTCAGCGCGAACCAAGCGCTCGCCAACCCCACCAATGCACCCGCTGCCATGTCCACGGCATAGTGGAAGCCGCCGTACACGGCTCCCACCCCCACACCCAGCATGGCCAAGGTCAAGAGCACGCCCATCTTGGGCTGGAGGCGGAGGGCGAGCACAGCCTGCGCGGCCATGAGGGCCATGTGCGCGCTCGGGAATGCGGCCCCAGTCGATGATCCGTTCTCGAGGATCAGGAGGGTCAGGCGCCGCATGGGCCCGTCGGGCACGCCCTCCGGGGGACCGAAATAGCGGGGGCCTTGAACGGGAAAAACGGCGAACACCAGGTAGCAGACGACAGAAGCGATGAGGATACCCAGTGCGGTGGTCGTGGCTTCCCGAAGCCGACCCCGCACAGCCAGCACGATGGGCGGCACGTAGATCGCCGGGTAGTAGCTGAGATAGGCGAGGTGGAGGGGCTCGCTCAACCAGAGCCACGAGAACCGCCCAGCCAGCTCTCGCGACGGGTCGAAGCCCGTGAGCGTGCGCTCCCATGCCAGAACCAGGGGATCCCGGTATCCCGAGGCCAAGGCTTGGTTCAGCCACGGCACCTCGGCGTAGGCGACAGGGATCGCCACCAGCGCTAACGCCAGAGTTACCCACTGGTCCGGATCTCTCCGGCTGGCCCACCAGAGCGCGCCGCCGCCAGCCGCCAGGTGAACCGGGACGATGGGCCAACCGCTGACCGCACCCCCGCTCAAGAGCCCGCCAAGAAGCAGGGGGAAGGTCACGGCCAGATAGAGTCCGAGGACCCCGAGTGGATGGCGAACCAGGGATCTCAACAGGGCACGGAGCGAAATGCGGAGGGGGGGTCGGTGAATCCTATGGAGGATGCGTTGGGAATTCCACTGCTGGTGGGGTCTAGTTGGGCCGTTGCTGCACCCTCGGACTCATTCCAGCTTTGGGGATGCGAATCGCCCTCGTCACCGACTGGTTCTACCCAAGAGTGGGAGGCATCGAGAAGCACGTGCTCTCGCTGGCCCACCGCTTACGTGAACGTGGCCACGACGCCAGAGTGATCACGCCTTGGCCCGGCCCCGAGGACGTGAGCGGGGTCCCAGTGGAACGGATCCCCGTTCGACTCGTGCCGGGGCTCGGCGTTTCTCTGAACCCGTGGCGACTGGCGCACGGTATCCGTCGCGTACTCGAGGTCGGCGAGTACGATGTGATCCATAGCCACCTGAGTTTCGGCTCCACGGCGAGCATGGTCGCGACGTATCTCGGCTCGCGTGCGTCCATCCCGGTGCTGACGACGTTGCACTCGATTTACCGCCGGCTCGGTTGGGTGTATGTCATGGCCCAGCCGATGCTGCGTTGGCGACAGTGGTCGTTTCACGCCACGGCCGTCAGCGAGGCGGTAGCCGAGGACTTGCGCTGGATGGCTCCCGGGCGCCCGATCGACGTACTTCAGAACGCCGTCGATCCCCATGAATGGATTCGACAGCGGGGAACGCCTGAGCCGGGACGGCTCAGGCTGGTCACAGCGGCGCGCCTCCAGCGCCGGAAGCGAGTGGATGCGCTGCTCACGATCTTAGCCAGACTTCGTGAAGAGGTCGGGCCGGCGATCGAGGTCACACTGGAGATCATCGGGGACGGTCCGGACCGCAGAAAGCTCGAGAGGCTATGCAAACGGCTGGCGCTTGGTGATTCAGTCCACTTCCTGGGCACCGGCACCGCTGAGGACGTCCGCGCGCTCTTGTCCCGAGCCGATATCTTTGCCAATGCCTGCGTGCTGGAGTCCTTCGGCATCGCTGCTCTAGAGGCCCTGAGCTGCGGGATCCCGGTCGTGGCCCGCTCGGAAGGTGGTGTGAGGTCGTTTATCGAGGATGGGGAAAATGGTGCCCTGGTGGCATCGGACTCGGAGATGCTTACCGCGCTGGTAGAGCTGGCTACAAACCCAGAGAGGCTCGGTCGGCTCCGAGCCGGTGCCTCTGCCGGGGTCCCGGCAGCCTACTCGTGGGACACGTTGTTGGACCGGCACCTGGAGCTCTATCGGGAGCTCGTGGGCCCCATGCCAGCAGTTCCTCACGGCTGATGATGCCGCCGGCTACCCCAACCGCACTACCACAGCCTTCGAGACCTCGTCGAGCTCCAACAGGGCATCTCGCACAGCCGTGTCGACGTCCCCATCCACCGCCACGGCAGCCAAGGCATCGCCGCCCTTCGCCTGACGAGCCTGGTGGTACTCGGCAATGTTGATCCCGTGATCACCTAGGAGCGTCCCCACGCGCCCGATCACACCCGGCACGTCGCGGTTCCTGAGCACGATGAGGGTTCCTGCGGGCACGATATCGACGTGGAACTCACCGATTCGCACGATCCGCGAGTGCGTTTCCCCCAGCAGAGCCCCCGCGAAGCGCAGGTCGCCTCGCTCCGCCTTGACCACGATTTCGACGAATTCCGTGTAGTCGGTGTGGCGCACTAGCTGAGTCCTCGAAACACTGATGCCGCGCTGTTGCGCCATATGCGCGGCGCTCACGAAGTTGACCTGGTCCTCACCGACGATGTTTTCGAGCAGGCCCATGAGCACGTACGCGGAGAGAGGCCGCAACGCCTCCTCGGACTCTCCGGCATACCGGATCTCGATGCCTTCGAGGCCGCCTCGCGCGAGGGCACACCCGAGTCGTCCGAGTCGACGCCCCAGATCGAAGAGCGGTCCCAACGCTCTCAGCGCCTCGCCACCGATCGCTGGGGCGTTGACCGCCCTGGCGAGGTCCCCCTCGGCGAGCGCGACGCGGACCGCCTCCGCGATCTCGGTCGCCACGAGCTCCTGAGCCTCGGCGGTCGAGGCACCCAAGTGGGGGGTCAGGACGAGGTTGGGCGCATCGCGCAGCGGGCTTCCCTCCTCCAGCGGTTCGTTGCAGTAGACGTCGAGAGCCGCGCCTCCCAGCTGTCCCTCGGCGAGCGATGTCGCGAGCGCGGCCTCGTCCACTACGCCACCCCGAGCCACGTTCACCAGGAACGCCCCCTTCTTCATGCGGGATAGCGCAGCGGCGTCGATCATGCCGCGTGTTTCGTCCGTCAACGGCACGTGCAGCGAGAGCACGTCCGCTCCCTCGATGACCTCGTCGAGCGTCGCGCGTTCAACCCTCAGGTCCTCGGCGCGCTCGTCCGTGAGGTAGGGGTCGTAGGCGAGCACTCGCATGCCGAACGCGTGGCACCGCTTCGCTACTTCGCCGCCGATACGGCCCGCGCCGATCAGTCCGAGAACCCTCCCCCGCAGCTCCGCGCCCTTGAAACGGGCCCGCGCCCACTCGCCTTGCCGGACCGAGGCATCCGCTTCGGCGACCCGGCGCACCATGGAGAGCATCAGCGCCATCGTGAGCTCCGCCGCCGACACCGTGTTGCCGGCCGGCGCATTGAGCACAGCCACGCCGCGGGCCGTCGCGGCCTCCAGGTCGATATTGTCCACGCCGACACCGGCTCGTCCGACGACGCGGAGCTCGGTGGCCTTCTCGAGCATCTCGGCGCGCACCTTGGTGGCGCTACGCACGACGAGCCCGTGGACCGTGGGTAACGTCTCAGCGAACGCCGGGTTCGACGAATCGTCGATCCTGATCAACTCGAATCGCGAGTCGCCCCGCAGCGGCTCGAGGCCGCTGTCCGAGACGCTGTCCGTGATCAGGACCCTGAACTCGGCGCTCATCGGATCACCTCCGCAAGGATCGTGAGAAGCTCATTCAACTCATCGACGGTGTGGTCGCCCATGTGACCGATGCGGATGCCGGTCTCCTTGAGCTTTCCGTACCCGCCGCCTATAACCCAACCGCGCTCCTTCATCGCGCTCACGATGCGTGGGCCGCTCATCCCCTCGGGGAGCGATACGGCGGTAACCGTCGGGGACCGGTACCCCTCAGGCGCCATCACTCGCAAATAAGCGCCGTCGGCCCGCATGTCATCGACCCACGCATGTGTACGCTCAGCCATCGCGGAGTGGCGAGCCCACCGGCCCTCGATCGTCTCGTCGGCGATCCGCCGGAGCTGGACCTGAAGCGCATACATGGTCGAGAGCGCAGGCGTCGTAGGGGTCTGCAATTTGTCGAGGTTCTTCGCGAATGCGACGAGGTCGAAGTAGTGGCCCTTCCCGGTGACCGACGCCGAACGCTCCATCATCGCCTCGGATGCCACTCCGAACGAAAGGCCGGGAGGGAGTGCCAGCGCCTTCTGGGAGCCCGTCAGCACGAAGTCCAAGGCCCATGCATCGGTGAGCAGCTCGGCGCCCCCGCAGCCAGTGACCGAGTCGACGAGAAGGAGCGTGTCGGCGTGTTTCGCGACGACGCTCGAGATCGCCGGAAGGTCGTTGAGCACGCCCGTGGACGTCTCAGAATGAACCACGGTGAGCGCATCGTATCCGCCGCCCGCTAGCGCGGAGGCTACAGCCGCTGGGTCATGCGCCTCGCCCCACGGAACCGCTACCTCGTCGACATCGAGACCGCACGCTCGGGCAATGTCGGCAAAGCGCTGGCTGAACGCGCCGTTCACGAGCGAGAGCACCTTGCCGGACGCGCCATTGCGGACGGCAGCCTCCATGAGACCCGTCGCAGAGGAGCTCGAGATGAAGACAGGGCGGTCGGTGACGAAGACACGCTTGAGACCATCCTGAAGCTCGCCCACGATCTCCTGGATGTCCGGCCCGCGGTGCCCGATCATGGCACGCGTCTGAGCCTCTAGGACCTCCGGGCGGACTTCTGTGGGACCGGGAAGAAAAAAGCGACCGAAGGGCGTATCTGCGCCCGCAACGACGGTCTGACTCAAGGGGAGACTCTCCACGCGCGGCGGGCGCTCATCGTACGTTGTGCAACGGAGCCGGAAGGGCTGAAGCTAATGGGACGGCAGATGTTTTCCAGGCGCTGATTCGCCTACCGCCATTCGTCCTTCCACCGGGTGTAGTGCACGGCAACCACGCCCGCTTGCTCCAGCACCTGCAAACCCTCCTGTTTGCGATACGCCTCGCGGTAGAACACATAGGAAACGTTCGCCTGCACGATCAGCTTCGCGCACATCTTGCAGGGGCTCGCCGTAATGAAGGCCACCTTGTCCCGCATCTCGCCGGGTGACTTCACCAGCGCGTTCATCTCCGAATGGATACAACCGCACATCCCCACTTCGTCCGAGTCACAGCGATTCGGGAAGCCGCGAGCGTTGCCGTTGTACCCGATCGAGACGACGTGCTCGAGGTCGGCGTCCGTCACGACAGTGCCAACACGTAGACGAGCACACGTCGAGCGCTTCGCGAGCTCCTCCGCCATGCGCATGTACACTTCGTACAGCGGAGGCCGGGTCACCTGCTCGACGGAGGCGACGAAGTCCTCCGGCACTTCGACGACGTTGAGAGGATGCGTGTTCGCCGGGACGCCGTCCTTGTGGATCAGCGGCATCGCTGCCTCAGGCCGCCGCGCGGAACACGTCGAGCAGCTCCCGAAGCGTGGTCAGGCCATGGTCCTGGGCGTACCACCGCCGCACGACCTTGTACCGCTCAGGGGATGGCACGCCGAGTCCTTCGTCCATGATCCACGCTTGGATCTCGCTGGGCCGCGGGCCCCACCAGCCGACCTCGTTGAAGTCCTCGTCGTACACGATGACCACCGGAATCGAACGACTCCGCCCGTTCGTCAGGTGCGTGTCCATGAGGTCCGGATTGTCGTCCCGTGACAGGACGCGCAGGTCCCAGCCGGCCTCTTCCGCCAGACGCGCGATGACGGGCAACGTGTTCACGGCGTCGCCACACCAGTCCTCCGACAGCGCAACCAGGTGCCAGCCCCCAGACAGTGCGCGCGCGGCGGTCACGAGCTCATCGGGCAGCCGGACACGCTCGAAGACGGCGTGCCACAGCTCACGGTTCTTGACCACGCCTTCGAGGTAGTGCTCAAAGGTCGACGCACTGTCGAAACGTTCCTGGTTCATCTCTTTCCGGCTATGAAATCGCCCGGCCGGCCAGCCGACTGAACGCGGTAAACATCGCTTCTTGGACTGAGCTGCCCTAGGCGGCGGAAGCCGGTGCCGACAAGCGAGCTAGGACGGCTAGAAGATACTGATGCGTACGCTTGTCACCTCCGTGCGCCCGTACATTTCGGCGATGTAGGGCTCCACGGAGCTCACGGGCAAGAAGACTCGCGCCAGCAGATTCGAGTTGAGCCAGCAATTCCGGCCGAGACGCCGGGAAAACACCGGCGTCGACCAGCCGAGCCCGTGCTTCGTGGGTGAGGTAAGTCACGTACTGCTCAAGGGCAGCATCCACATCACCAATAGCGAGCGTGTCTTTATAGAGGCTCCGAGCCTTGTCCGCACGATGTCGCGCCTTGTCCGCCGAGGGCAGCGGTACGCGGTCGATCCATCGCGTCGTCAGCTCCGACCAGTATCCACGCTTCTCGCAGACGCAACGGCCATAGCGAACTGACCAACAAAGGAGGTCGTGGCCCTCAGCAATCAGGGGCTCAACACTCGGTGCCGAGTAACCTCGCAGATCGATCTCAAAGGTCGGGCCCGGGACTTCGGGTTTGGACCCAGCGTATACGTAAAGGACGTCCAGGTCGAAGCTACAAACAGCCTTGCGAACTGCTGAACCGAAGACCACCACGGCGATGACCGAGTCGGACTCGCAAAGGCCGGCGATGACTTGCGTCGCACGCCGCCTGGTCTCGGACGTGGGCCATGCCTCGATCAACGAGTCAAGGCGCTTCTCGCAAGCAGTGCCATCAGTCATTTCGATATCACCGTAGTTAGCGGCCTTCCTGGCTTCATTGAGGCGTGCCATCAAATCGGACACGTCGTCCAAATCGTGGGCCTCAGCCAGCTCGCCTGCCGCCGCGGCCTTCGCCCAATGTGTGGCCTTAACCGCCAGGCCCGTTTCCCTCGCAGCGGCCATGACTCCGACTTCCAGCGCATAGAGGCCGTAGTTCGATAGGTCGGCCCAATCGACCGGATCGTACCAGGCTACCTGAACGCGCTCGAGGTGGCCCCTGGCAATGTTCAGCTGCTCTTCGGGCGACAGTTCAGGCATCCCACATCCCTAGCGGCGATTAGTGGACATGTTCGAAAATAACGACTTTGCAGTTCTGCTGCGCACCCCCATGCTCACCCGCGCCGTGAGCTCCGAGGCGAACGGCGCGGACCGCTACGTTCGCCCCGCCAGGTCGACCCCCAACTCGGCGCCGTCACCGTGGGGATCGACAACGCGATCGACGGCGAGCCTAACCGCCCAGCCCCCGTGTCGACAACGGCGTCGGGGTCATCAGCTTGAAGATCAGCACGACAGGTGAATGCGGAATCCACGCGTCCATCGCATTCCAATAGACGACGTTGTCCCGGGTCTCGACCTCCAGCATATGCGCCACGAGTCGCCCGAGAGGCTGTGCAGTCGGCACTACGTAGGTTCCGGCAGAGAACATACGTATCTGGCTAACGACCTCACCGACCTCGACCACCGTCGTGGCCGCGTGGTAGAACGCCTCCTCGTAGGTCACCGCGGCACCGTGTACGCATTGACCCGCAACTCGGCAGGCTCGGTAAGCCTTTCGACCGTGATGCCGTGCCGGCGCAGCATCGTGACCGCATCGACCGCAAAGCGCGGTAGCAGGCACGCCCACGGGCGCGCACGGGTCTTGGTCGCTCGACCGTGACGTCACCCCGCGGAGCCGCACCCATCTTGATCGTTTCGGCGCGCGGAGGCGACCACGCCCATGAGGCGATCCGCATGGTCCGCGGCGAACTGGACGACGGCGAGGTAGCCGAGATAACCGGCGCGGGCTCCGACCTCGAGCGTCTGCGTCGGAGCCTGAGCGCCACCGTCATGACCGTCGACGAACATGTGGGGCCGCCACTCACTGATCAGGTTGCCCACGAAGTGGGCGATGGCCGGTTGCTCGAGCTTCACGTAGTCGCGGTTGAGGTCGATGCCCCAGGGGCGTTGCCGCGCGTGCCGAGCACGCTCGCCTCGGAGCCGTCCGGGTTGATCTCCGGGGCAACGACGACGGTCACGTCGTCGAGCAGCTCGTACGCCTCCGTTCCTGGCGTGGCAAAATCCCGCATGAGCACGAGAAGTCCTTCGCGGAAGGTTCGCTCATCACCGTGCACAGTGGCCGCGAGAACGACGATGAGCAGCCCCATAGTGAGCGCCGAAGTGAGCGCCGAATTCACGAAGCGGAGCGCCCCGCGATTCGTGGCCCATTGCGTGCCTCGGAGCGGCAACGGGGGCCGAGTTCGACTTGATCCGTCGGTTCCGGACCCAGAGAATACCACTCATGGCCGACCGACCCAAAAACGGGCAGAACGCTCGCACACCGCCGGGTCAATCCGAAGTCATCCCTGGACGCGAAGGCGGCCTGGGGATGTTCGGAGGCGTATTCACGCCGTCGATCCTGACCATCCTCGGCGTGATCATGTACCTGCGCTTCGGGTGGGTCGTGGGCCAGGTGGGGTTGGGGGGGACGCTCGTCATCGTCACCCTGGCAACATCGATCACCCTACTCACCGCGCTGTCCGTGGCTGCCATCGCCACGGACCAACGGGTCCGTACCGGTGGCGCCTACTACATGATCAGCCGGTCCCTGGGCATCGAGACCGGCGGCGCCGTGGGAATCCCTCTGTACCTCGCCCAGGGGCTCTCCGTCGCGCTCTACACCGTGGGCTTCGCCGAGTCGGTGACAGGCGTGTTCCCGTCCTTGAACGCCCGGCTCGTGGGCATCGTCACGACGCTGGCCGTCGCGGCCCTGGCCATCATCTCCGCGCGGGCCGCCATCCGGGCGCAGTACGTGATCATGGCGGTCGTCGCGCTGTCGCTCCTCTCTCTGGTGTTCGGGAGCGGAATGGAAGGGGTCGAGCCCCAGGGGCTGGGCCCCTCGACACTGGTCGAGCCCGAAAGCTTTTGGGTGGTCTTCGCGGTCTTCTTCCCCGCGGTCACGGGCATCATGGCCGGAGTGAACATGTCCGGCGACCTGGCGGACCCCGGTCGGGCCATCCCCAAGGGAACGTTCCTCGCCATCGGAGTCGGATACGTCATTTACATGACGCTGCCGGTGCTCTTGGCCATGCGCGTCGACACCCAAACTTTGGTGAGCGATCCCCTGGTCATGCGGAGGATCTCGCTGTGGGGCAATGCGATCCTACTCGGTGTCTGGGGCGCAGCCCTGAGCAGCGCGGTTGGCAGCATCCTGGGCGCGCCCCGCGTGCTCCAGGCTATGGCCCGAGACGGGATCCTGCCGCGGTGGCTCTCGTGGCTGCGTAAGGGCAGCGGCGAGGACGACAGCCCGCGCTTTGGCACCGCGTTGACGCTGGGCATCGCACTGGTGGCCGTGTGGTTCGGTGACCTGAACATGATCGCGCCGATCCTCACCATGTTCTTCCTCACCACCTACGGGGTCCTGAACGTCGCCGCTGGCATCGAGCGCTTTCTGGGAAGCCCCTCGTTTCGTCCCCGGTTGAGCGTGCACTGGATCTTTTCCTTGGCCGGCGCGGCGGGGTGCGCTTCGGTGATGTTCCTCATCAACCCGGCGGCGACGGTGGCGGCGGGCCTGTTCGTGCTGGGGGTGTTCGTGTGGCTGGAGCGCCGCGGAATGCAGGCAGCGTGGGGCGATGTGCGCCAGGGTATCCTGATGATGATCACACGTGCGGGCCTACTCCGTCTCGGCCGGCTCTCGCTAGATCCCCGCAACTGGCGGCCCCACTTTCTCGTGTTGTCCGGCGCCCCGACCCGCCGCTGGCACCTGATCGAATTGGCGGCCGACTTCTCCCACCACAACAAGGGCCTTCTCTCCATAGCGACCATCCTCCGCGACACGTCTGTGACGCACGACCGGAAGCGCGCCATGGAGAGAAAGGTCCAGGACTACCTGGGCAAGCGGGGCATCCACGGCTTCGTGCGGGTTATCTCGGCCGGGGATCCTTTCGCCGGAGCTGAGCAACTCGTGGAGGCTTACGGCCTCGGGCCGTTGGTCCCGAACACGATCCTTCTCGGCGATTCGGAGGAGAGCCAGCACAGGCCGCGGTACTGCGCCATGATCGAGCGTTTCTGGCAGTCCAAGCGGAACGTCGTCATCGTGCGCGACGCGGATCGCGTGGGTTTCGGCGACCGCAAGCGGATCGACATCTGGTGGGGTGGACTGCAGGGCAACGGGGCGCTCCTCATGATTCTCGGGTATCTGCTGAAGACGAGCCTGGCGTGGCGTGAGGTGGACATCCGGCTGAAGATGGTGATCCCCAGTGAGGCTGCGGCGGAGGACGCACGACGCAACCTCACCGACATGCTGGAACAGACACGCACGGGCCTCCAGACCGAAGTGCTGGTGAGCGGCGAGCGGAGCGCATTCGACCTGCTGCACGACTCCTCCCGGGGAGCGGACCTGATCATCATGGGCATGGCCGCACCCGACCAAGGCGACTTCGCAGCATACTATGAGCAACTCAGGAATCGAACGTCCGGCCTGCCGTGCACGGTCTTCGCGCTTGCGGCGGAAGACGTAGCGTTCAGGGAAGTGCTGTTCCGGCGAGAGGACCAGCGGTGAGCCACGCACCGGCTGACGACCGTCGCGCCCGAACCGTCCCGGCTACGAGCTAGGCCGACTGGTTCGCCGCTTTCGCTGCCTTCTTCCGCTGGATCGAATTCAGAACCCGCTTGCGCAGGCGGATGCCGTCGGGGGTGACCTCGATAAGCTCATCGTCCTCGATGAATTCGAGCGCGAGCTCGAGCGTGATCTGGCGGGGCGCCTCCAGCTTGATGTTCTCGTCCGACGCCGTAGTGCGCATGTTCGTGAGCTTCTTCTCCTTGCTCACATTCACGTCCATGTCGTCGGTCCTCGAGTTCTCCCCCACGATCATGCCGCCGTAGCACTCCGCGCCCGGCGCGACGAACATCGTCGCGCGCTCCTGCAGGTTGAAGAGCGCGAAGCCCACCGACTTGCCGAGCCGATCCGCGACGAGCACGCCACGGGAGCGGCCCTTGAGCGGTCCGGCCCACTTTCCCCAGGCGTGGAACTGGTGGTGTAGGACACCCTCACCGCGCGTGTCCGTGAGAAACTCGGAGCGGTACCCGAAAAGTCCGCGTGCGGGCACGCGGAAGCGCAGCCGGGTCGTACCCGAGTCGCCCATCGGCCTCATTTCGATCATCTCGCCTTTGCGAGAGCCGAGCTTCTCGATGACCGTTCCAACCATGTCGGAGGGGACCTCGACGACCGCCTCCTCGTACGGCTCTTGGAGCTGACCCGTGTCGTCCATCCGAGTGATGACACGGGGCCGCGAGACCTGGAACTCGTACCCCTCGCGGCGCATCGTCTCCATGAGGATCGTGAGGTGCAGCTCGCCGCGACCGCTAACAGTGAACGTGTCCGGTTGTTCGGTGTCCTCGACGCGCAGCGAGACGTTTTGCTCGAGCTCCTTGTAGAGCCGCTCCCGCACCTGGCGGGTCGTCACGAACTTTCCCGACCGCCCCGCAAACGGCGAGTTGTTCACCGTGAAGTCGACCGAAAGCGTCGGCTCCTCAACCGCGATGCCCGGCAAACGCTCCCGATGCTCAGGGTCCGTCACGGTCTTGCCGATCTCGACGCCATCGAGCCCGGCCAGAGCAACGATATCGCCCGCGCACGCTTCGTCGATGTCTATCCGCTCGAGTCCGCTGAACGTGAACAGCTTGGAGACCTTGGCCTCTTCCGCCTGAGCCGGGTCCTCCACCATGCCCACGGCGCCGAGGTCGAGCAGCGCAACGCGTTCGCCGACGCGCACGGTGCCACGCTCGATGCGCCCGATCGCGATGCGCCCGATGTACGAGGAGTAGTCGAGCGTGGAAACGAGCATCTGGAAGGGTCCCTCCGGATCGACGGAGGGAGCCGGGAAGTACGAGACGATCTTCTCGAAGAGCGGCGTCAGGTCCCCGCCCGTGGCATCCGCTTCTTCGGCAGCCCACCCGTCGCGACCCACCGCATAGAGGAACGGCGCGTCGAGTTGCATGTCCGTGGCCTCGAGGTCCATGAAGAGCTCGAGCACCTCGTCGTGCACTTCGCGCGGCCGCGCATCGCCGCGGTCGACCTTGTTGATGAGCACGAGCGGCAGAATGCCGAGCTCCAGCGCCTTGCGGGTGACGAAGCGAGTCTGGGGCATCGGCCCCTCGGCCGCATCGACGAGCAGGACGACACCGTCGACCATACGAAGGATGCGCTCGACCTCACCACCGAAGTCGGCGTGGCCCGGCGTGTCGACTATGTTGATCTTCACGTCGTTCCATTGCACGGCCGTGTTCTTCGCTATGATGGTGATCCCCCGCTCACGCTCGAGCGGGTTGGAGTCCATAATCCGCTCCTGCACGACCTGGCCCTCTCGGAAGACTCCGGTCTGAATCAGCATCTGGTCGACCAACGTGGTCTTTCCGTGATCGACGTGCGCGATGATCGCGATGTTGCGAATGGGCATGCGAATGGGCATGCGAATGGGCATGATATACCTGCGACGCCCTCGTGGGCAGATCGTTCGGGTGTTCAGCATAAAAGGTTAACGGAATCCGGCTCCCAGGTGGCCCGCGCTCAGAACGGCCACGTCCCCTTCAGGAAGATCGTATCGCCCTGGTCCGAGCGCTCTCCGACGGACTGCGTGGTGGCGACGAATGACAGGAGTAGAGCGAACAGGGAGGCCCCCCGGGCCTCGCGGGCGGCGAACGACCGACTAAATTGTTGTTGCCTGGGGAATGCCACCGAAGACCGGAGCTGAAGCAGTGCCCAACGTTCGGATCGACTGTACGCCGCTCGCGATTCTCTCAACCGTCGCCGTGCTGCTCCCGACGGCTGTGATCGCCCAAACCACGTCCTCCGAATATGCGTCGGAAGCCCGATCGCTCATGGCGATGCCCGCGATCGCCGAGGCGATGCAACGCATCGAGGATCTCGACGACTGGTCACTCGAGCGACTCATCGAACTAACGGAAATTCCCGCACCTCCCTTCATGGAGGAGGTGCGCGGCGCGCGCTACGCAGAGCTCCTCGAGCAGTACGGCGCGGACTCGGTATGGACCGACCAGGTCGGCAACGTCATCGGCTTGCGCCGCGGCCGCACCGGTGAGCGGACGATCGGCTTCGGCGGCCACCTCGACACGGTATTCCCCGAGGGGACGGACGTGACGGTTCGTCAGCGCGGCGATACCCTGTTCGCGCCCGGAATCGGCGACGACACTCGTGGCATCGTGCTCGTGCTCACCGTTTTGCGCGCGCTGGAGGAGGCCGGGATCGAGACCGAAGACGACGTGCTCTTCGTCGGCGTTGTGGGCGAAGAGGGCCTCGGCGACCTGCGGGGCATGAAGCACCTCTTCGCTGACGGGGCGGACGCGCCGGACGTGTGGATCGACGTGGACGGCGGCGATCTGTCTCGACTGGTCACCATGGGGCTCGGATCGGTTCGCTACCGTATCACGTTCACGGGTCCTGGCGGCCATTCCTGGGGCGCCTTCGGACTCGCGAACCCGGCGCACGCGATGAGCCGCGCGGTACGGTACTTCCAAGACGTCGCCGACACACTCACTCGTAGCGGCCCGCGAACGAGCTACAACGTCGGGCGCCTCGGCGGTGGCACGTCGGTGAACTCGATTCCGTTCGAGGCGTGGATGGAGGTCGACATGCGCTCCGAGAGCCCCGAGAGCCTCGGCCGCATCGAGGGGGTCTTCCTCGCTGCGATGCGACGCGGCCTCGAGGAGGAGAACGCGCTGCGCCGTGACGGCCCAGCGCTCACCGCCGACCACGATAAGATCGGCGATCGCCCGTCGGGAGAGGGCGACCCCTCCACCCCCCTGGTGCAACGGGCTCTCGCCACCACCGCACTTTTCGGAGTCGAGGGCTATCTCGCTCGCTCCTCAACGGACTCGAACATCCCCATCTCACTCGGCATCCCTGCCGTGACCATCGGACGGGGCGGCGAGGGCGGGGCCGGACACGCGCCCGATGAGTACTGGATCAATCGGGACGGACACCTCGCGATCCAGCGGGCGCTGCTGCTGGTTGTCGCGGAAGCGGGGATGGCTCGCACGGTCTCCGCCCCGCCGGCCGCGGTGCGCGTCACCTGGGCCCCCGAACAACCCGGCCAGGGTCATCTGTTCGTCTTGCGTGTGACGCCGGCCGCCGACGAAGCCGTTTCGGCCGTGCGCGGAACGGCTGCCGGTGAGACGCTGCACTTCGAGCGCGCGGAAGGTGGCGAATTCGAAAGCCTCGCAGCGGTTCCCATCGAGGCGGAGGGGAGCATCACGGCGAGCATCACCGTCGTCTACGGAGACGGGCGAGAGGAAGAGCTGTCGCCCATCGTCCCCGTCTCCCCAGGGCAGTACCGACACGAGCGACTCACGGTCGCTCCGGCGCTCGGACGTCCGCTGGACTCGGCACAGCAGGCACGGCTCGCGCGCGACCGCACTCGGGCCGCGGAGGTCTCGCGTCTGGCACATCGCACTCCACGACTCTGGACGGACGACCTCGTGCTACCCCGCGACGCCCGCGTGACGAGCGGCTTCGGCAACGGCCGGGTGTTCAACGGACAGATCTCCAGCCGCCACATGGGCTTGGACCTGGACGGCGAGCCCGGTGACACGGTGATGGCCGTATCACGCGGCGTCGTCGCACTCGTCGATCAGTTCCTGCTCGCGGGCAACATCGTCTACCTCAACCACGGTGGCGGGCTGCTGAGCGGTTATTTCCACCTGAGCGAGCAACTCGTCGCCCAGGGCGACACCGTCCGAGCGGGTACGCCCATCGGGCGTGTCGGGGCGACCGGCCGCGTGACCGGACCCCACCTGCATTGGGTCGTGCGCTACGGGTCCACCAGCGTGGATCCCAGAAGCCTGCCTGGGCTGCCGGGGTCCCGGTAGGTCCCGGTAGCCCCTATCCTCGTCCCTTCGGATGCGCTCACATGCAACTCCCGTTCCATACGCTCGACGTCTTCACCGACCGGACGTTCGGCGGCAACCCGCTCGGGGTCTTCCCTGACGCGGCGCACCTGCCGACCGACCTGATGCAGCGCATCGCGCTGGAGATGCACCTCTCGGAGACCGTCTTCCTCGGCCCGCCGGAGACCGCGGAGGGGTCGGCTCGCTTGCGCATCTTCACGCCGGTCCGGGAGGTTCCGTTCGCGGGTCACCCGACCGTGGGGTCGGCGATCTTCCTGGCGGCTCGAGGCGCGGGGCTGGATGGGGCGGACGCGAACGATTCGCTCACGTTCGTGCTCGAGGAGAACGTGGGACCGGTACCGGTGGCGGTCCGCTTGAAGGACGGCACACCGGTATTCGCCCAATTCACGACCGCGGTGCTGCCGGAGCATCGCCCGTCCCCTCACTCCCCCGAAGACTTGGCGCGCATGGTGGGCCTGGACGCCGCCGACGTCTGTCCCGATGGCCTGCCGGTCGAGATGGTCTCGTGCGGTCTCCCGTACCACATCATTCCGGTCCGGACCATCGACGCGGTTCGGCGCGCGGTGCTCGACATGGCGCGCTGGACGCAGATGCTAGCGGACGGCTGGGCTCACCACGTGTATCTGATGTGTCCCCAAGCCGAGGGCGAAGGCGTCGACGTGCGTGTGCGCATGTTCGCCCCGGGCTCGGGCGTGCCCGAGGACCCGGCGACCGGCTCGGCTGCCGCCTCGCTCGGTGGCTACCTCTCCAAGCTCGATGGCCGCTCAGAAGCGTCCCTCGCCTGGACCATCGAGCAAGGCCTCGAGCTGGGCCGGCCGAGCATCATCCACGTCGAGGCGGACCGCGCGGCGGGTGACACGACGGCGGTGCGGGTCGGCGGAAGCGCGATCTTCGTGAGCCGTGGCACGATGACCATCTGCGAATGACCATCTCCGAACGACTGTTCCAGACGTGAGCAAGGAGCGTCCCATGACCCGATCGATGTCACCGTTTTCGACCGCATCCCTACTCCTTCTGCCCTGCCTTGTCAGCGCTTGTCAGGAGACCAGCAACTCTCAGACATCCTCAGGCTCCGACCCACCTTGGGAGTGGACCGAGCAGGAGGTCCGCAACGCGGTGAACCAGGTCCGCGCGGGTCGGGACCTGAACCCCGACAGTTGGCCGGGCGGCGCGCGGGTCGCGGTGCTCTTCAGCTTCGATGTCGACAACGAGACGGTGCTGGGTTTGCGTGACGGGACGGTCAGCGCAGGGCCGCTGTCGCAGGGGCAGTACGGCTCGCGCGTGGCACTGCCGCGCGTGGTAGATCTGATGGATCGCGAGCAGGTCCCGGCGACCTTCTTCTTCCCCGCATGGAGCTTGAAGCTCGCGCCGGAACAGGCGGACGTGATCCACGCCTCTGGCGTGCACGAGATCGCGGTGCACGGTTGGATCCACGAGCGTAACACCGCGCTCGACGCGGCCACGGAGGAGCGGTTGCTGCGTCAGGCGGTCGACGCGATCACCGAAATCACGGGCACAGCCCCCGTCGGATACCGCGCTCCGTCCTGGAATTTCAGCGCAAACACACTCGACATCGTGCGTCGCATGGGCTTTCTGTACGAGAGCTCTCTGATGGCGGACGATCGGCCGTACGAGCTGGTGCAAGACGGGCAGCCCACGGGCATCGTCGAGCTTCCTGTCGAATGGATCCTCGACGACGCCCCGCTCTTCAACCCCCAGGGCACGCGCTATAGCCCGCCTCGCGAAGTGATGCAGGTGTGGATCGACGAGTTCGACGGAGCGTGGGAAGAGGGCACGATGTTCCTGCTGACCATGCACCCTCACATCATGGGCCACCGCTCGCGCATCGTGGCGCTCGAAGGACTCATCACCCACATGAAGGCGAAAGGCGATGTCTGGTTCGGCACCCACGAGGCGGCGGCTCGCTACGTGCGTGAGCAGGCGGGGATGGACGGGTGACGTGGAGCCCTGCAGCCGCTTTCGCCTTCGGGGGCTGTGCTTCAGTTTGGGGGTTCTTCTTTGAGAACACCGCACTGAGGATCGAAGCAATGCGTCCGACTCGCCTACTCCCCGTCCTCGCCCTTCTCCTGACTGCGACCGTAGCGGGTGCGCAGGAAAAGCGCCCCATTGAGGTCGAGGACCAGTTCCTCATGCGCAGGGTCGGCTCACCCGTCGTGAGCCCCGACGGGGAGTGGATCGCCTACACGGTCTCGCGCACGTCGCTGGAAGACGAGCAGTCGTACACGCGCATCTACATGAGTCCGGCCGGCGGTGGCGAGGCGGTCGCGCTCACGGCTGACGAGAAGTCGGCGGGATCGCCGGGCTGGAGCCCGGACGGGCGCTACATCACCTTCACCGCCTCCCGGGACGGTGCGAAGAACCAGGTCTGGGCGCTGGACCGACGCGGTGGCGAGGCCTTCGCGCTCACCGACGTCGAGCAGGGCATCGGCGGATACCGTTGGTCCGCGGACGCAACGCGTCTGCTACTCACGATCCGCGATCCCGAGGAGGAAGAAGAGGACGAGGACCAGAAGGAGAACGCGCCGCAAGATCCGTGGGTGATCGACCGCCTTCAGTTCAAGCGTGACAACACAGGCTACCTGACCGGCAATCGGAAAACGCACCTGTACGTTCTCGATATCGATTCGCGGGAGCTGACGCAGCTGACGTCCGGTGAGTGGGACGAGTCGTTGGGCGTGTGGAGCCCCGACGGCACCCGCATCGCTTTTGCGTCGAACCGGACCGAGGAGCCCGACGGCAACTCGAACTCGGACATCTGGATCGTGTCCGCCGATCTCGGCGAGCCGACGGACAGTCCCATGCGTGTGACGAGCAACGAGGGCTCCGACGGCTCGCCTGCGTGGAGTCCCGACGGGCGCACGCTCGCGTACACCACGGTCGTCCGGCCGGACCTCATCTGGTACGCGACGACCCATCTGGCCGTGATCTCCGCCGACGGCGGCGAGCCCCGGCTGCTGACGAGGGAGATGGACCGAAACGTGCGCAGCCCTCGCTTCTCGGAGGACGGCGAGTGGATCTGGTTCCGCTTGGAGGACTCGGGGGAAAACCATATCGCGCGCATCCGGGCGAACGGAAATGGGGTGGAGCGTATCGTGGCTGGGCCACTCTCGGCGTCCGGATTCGACTGGCGGGCGGGCACGTTCGCCGTCCATATCAGCACGCTCGACCAACCGGGCGAGATCTTCACGGTCCCTGGCGTCGACAGAGGGAACGCTGGAGGGAGCGGCGACCGGGCCCGCATCACGAACCACAATGACGACTTCCTCGCGACCGTCGTCGTCGCGGAGACGAAGAACGTCCAGTTCCGCTCCGGGGACGGCACCGAGGTCGAGGGCTTCGTCACCTTCCCGCCGGACTACGTGGCGGGCCAGCGTTATCCGACGCTGCTCCGCATTCACGGCGGTCCGGTGTCGCAGTACGCTCACTCGTTCCAGTTCGAGTCGCAGCTCTTCGCGGCGAACGGATATCTCGTGGTGAGGGCGAACCCACGCGGCTCGTCCGGCTACGGGCAGGACTTCTCGGCGGCGCTCTGGGCCGACTGGGGCAACCCGGACTTTCAGGACGTCATGGCCGGTATCGACTACGCGATCGAACAGGGCTGGGCAGATCCAGACCGGCTCGGCGTGGGCGGCTGGTCTTACGGCGGTATCCTAACCAACTACGTGATCACGCAGACGAAGCGTTTCCAGGGTGCGATCACCGGCGCCAGCGAGGTCCTCTACATCGCCAACTATGGGCACGACCACTACCAGCGTCAGTGGGAAGCCGAGCTGGGCCTGCCCTGGGAGGACAACAACCGCGAGACGTGGGAGCGCATCAGCCCCTTCAACAAGGTGCAGGACATCGAGACGCCCACGCTCATCATGGGCGGGGAGGACGACTGGAACGTGCCGATCCTCAACTCCGAGCAGCTCTATCAGGCGCTCCGTCGCAGGGGCGTGCCGACGCAACTCGTGGTCTATCCCGGCCAGAGTCACGGTATCCAAGTGCCCTCGTACCAGGTGGATCGACATGAGAGGTATCTGGCCTGGTACGATAAATGGGTGAAGGAGTCGACGAAGCCGGTCACCGATGGTCTCGGCGACGAGGCCAGCACCCCGACCTCCGCCGCCTACGTGCCCGGCCCCGGCGACGCCTGGCAGGTCCGGGCGCCCGAAGAGCTCAACATGGATCCCATCAAGCTCCAGGAAGCCGTCGACTACACGCTCGCCCACGAGACGACCCAGATCCCCGACGACCCCGGTGTCTATTTGCGGTCGCGTTTCGAGGGGTTGCCGCATCAAGAGATCGTCGGCCCGACAGCCGAGCGGGGAGGCGTGAACGGCATCGTCGTGAAAGACGGCTACATCGTCGCCGAGTGGGGCGACACCGACCGCGAGGACATGACGTTCTCCGTGACCAAGTCCTACCTCTCCACGGTCGCGGGCCTCGCGTTCGACGACGGGCTCATCAGAGATTTGGACGACCCCATCGGCGAGTATGTCACCGATGGGGCATACGCCTCCCGCCACAATTCGCAGATCACTTGGCACAACCTTCTGCAGCAGACGAGCGAATGGGAGGGCACTCTATGGGGAAAGCCCGACGCAGCCGACCGGCGGCGTGGCATCGACCGTGAGCTACAGACGCCCGGCACGTTCTGGGAGTACAACGACGTGCGCGTCAATCTAATGGCGTATTCGCTGCTCCACCTTTTTCGTCGACCGCTGCCGGACGTGCTCAGAGAAAGGATCATGGACCCGATCGGCGCCTCGGCGGAGTGGCGCTGGCACGGCTACGAAACGTCGTGGACCGAGATCGATGGCGAGCGCATGCAGTCAGTGAGCGGCGGCGGCCACTGGGGTGGCGGTCTCATCATCGACACCCGCGACCACGCCCGCTTCGGCCTGCTCGCGCTACGCGGCGGCGTGTGGGGTGAGGAGAGGCTCGTCTCGAGCGATTGGTTCAGGATGGCTGCGGAGCCGACCGACATACAACCGAACTACGGTTACATGTGGTGGCTGAACACGGAGCGAGAGGGCTTGCCGGCTGCGCCCGAATCGGCATTCTATGCGAACGGAGCCGGATCGACGAACATCATCTACGTCGATCGTGAGCACGATCTCGTAACCGTCACTCGGTGGGTCGACGGCGCCGAGCACGTGAACGAGTTTATCAGGTTGGTATTGGAATCGATCGCGGGAACACGGTAATGAGGGCCAGGGTCCTGGCCGACGGGGGGCTGTAATGCCGATCTACGACTACACATGCGGCACGTGCGCGCACGAGTTCGAGGCGTTCCTGCGCAAGCAGACGGACGACGCGACCTGCCCAGCATGCCAGGGCGGCGATGTGCAGCGCCTCCTCTCGAAGCCCCGCGTGCACTCCTCGGCTCGCAAGGACCGGAGCATGCGCGCCGCGAAGAAGCGCGATAAGACCCAGGCGCAGGAGGCCGCGTACACGCAACGGCAGTACGAGCTGCACCACAACGACTAGACCAAAGTGGTCTGTGGGACGACTATCGGAGCTGGGTCCGGTTCTACACGACCTCCGGTCCCAGCGCACGCTCGATCGCCTCGTTGACACGCTCCAACGGCGGTGCAGGTACGAGCGCGTCCCCGTCCCGGTAGACGCGGCATCGCGGCCCATCACCCTGCTCTCGCGGCATCCACGGGTGGGGCCCTGGAGCGACGTCCTCTCCGTTCACCAAGATGGTCGGCGAACCCAGGTTGCGCACATGCTCCGGACACGCGGGATCTTCGCTGTTCCACTCGGTCCACACAGCCGGGATCTCGGCATTGCGACACGCGAAGGCGAGCACGTCGCGGGCCAGCCCGACGTTCGGACATCCGGGATCGTAGACCAGCTCGATCTGTAGGCGCAGCGCCAGGGGGGCTCCGGGGGTGGCGAGTCAGTGCGTAGATTTCCAACGTAGCATCACTCTGCCGCCCTAGCACCACTCATGCCAACACCCGACTTCTCGTCCATGACGCGTATGAACGTTGCCCCCGCCACGATCGCTCTCCTGCTGATGCTCGTGACCGCCCAGGCGGCGCTGCCTGGCGGGGCCGGTGCGCAAATGCACGAGCAGCGCTATTCCGACTGGCATCGACTCGACTTCCGGTCGCAGGAATACGACTTCCGGCGATCACGCGTCATGCTCTTCATTCTGAAGGGCGATGTGCGCCACGAGTACGGAGAGAATCTCGAGAAGTCGATGGACGATTCGGCCGGAGATTTCATCTTCATCCAGCAGGGGATGCCCCACGAGGTCATCAACCTCAGCGACACCGAGCCGGTCATCGCGGTGGTGGCGCGCTCGGACGCCACAGAGTGGGAGAACATCGTCGACCATCCGTCGGAGCGGCGGCCGGAGTAGCCGCCTCTGCGCGGCCTGGAGGAGTGTGATGAGCGGGAGGGTGGAAGCGATCTGGACGAAACGAGCCCACGGCGGCGTGATGGACACTGCGAATCAGGCCACGCTCGTCGAGGGCAAGGGCCTCGTGGGCGACGCCAACTTCGGGGAGACGCGTCAAGTCACGGTGATCGAGAAGGAGGTATTCGACCGCATCCGGGCCGAGCTGCCCGCCTCGGGTCCCAGAATGCGGCGCGCCAACATCATGGTCAGCGGGATCCGCCTCGAGCACAGCCGCGACCAGGTGCTCACGCTCGGAGACGTGAAGATCCGCATCCGGGGCGAGACCCGTCCCTGTGAGCTCATGGACCAGCAGTGCCCCGGCCTGCGGGACGCGCTCGACCTGCACTGGGACGGCGGCGCGCATGGCTCCGTCATCCAGGGTGGCGAGCTCCGCGTGGGCGACGGGGCCACGATCGAGGTGGCGGTTCCTGTCGGGTACGGCCAGCCCGGCCCGACGCGCGAGAACCCCTTTGCCGGAACAAACGAACTCCCTAGCTTTGCGCCAGATGTTCCCCTGCTTCCCAAGCCACTGTGAAACTGCCTAAACGCTCCTCCGCCATCCTCTCGCTGGTCGTTGTGGCGCTTTCCTTGGGCACCGCAAGCGTATCCGCTCAGGTCCCGACCCAACAAGATCTGCGAAGGCTGCAATCGGGCCAGATCTCATCAGACGAGGTGGTGCGGCGCCTGAGAGAGTCCGGGATGTCCAGGGAGCAGGTGCGTGCCCGCCTGCAACAGCTCGGCTACGATCCCGGACTCGCGGATCGCTACTTCGATAGCATGGAAGGAGTGGGGGGCGAACTACCGGAAGCCGAGCAGGGATTCCTGGAGGCACTAGGGGCCCTGGGCATCTTGCAGCCGGGCGTGGACTTCCCGCTGGACACGCTGGTACTGGATTCACTCGCGCTCGCGGCCGACTCGTTGGAGGCGCTTCCCGACTCTGTCTTGTCCGTCTTTGGGCTGGACGTATTTCGGCGCCGGACCACGCGCTTCAGCCCGGTCGTGACAGGTCCGGTGGGCGACGACTACCGGCTCGGCCCGGGAGACGAGTTGATCCTGGTGTTGTACGGGGACGTCGAGCTCGCGTACCGGCTCGGCGTGACCCGCGAAGGATCGCTCATCATCCCCGACGTCGGACAACTGTTCGTGAACGGTCAGACGCTCGAGCAGCTGAGGGCATCGTTGTTTAGGCGACTCTCCGAGGTCTACTCGGGAATACGGGAGGGCGGTGACGCCACTACGTTCTTCGACGTTTCCCTGGGCCGACTGAGAGCCAACCAAGTGTTCGTGATCGGCGATGTGGAGAGTCCCGGCTCCTACATGGTGAGCTCCGTCTCGACCGTCTTCACTGCGCTGCAGGTAGCAGGCGGTCCCACAGAGCGGGGATCGTTCCGCCGGGTAGTAGTGCGTCGTGGAGGCCAAGAGGTGCGTCAAGTAGACCTATACGACTACCTCCTGCGCGGCGACGCCTCGGATGACATCCGGCTCGAGCACGGCGACATCGTGTTCGTGCCTCCTGCCGGGGGCCAGGTCACCGTCCGTGGTGAATTCCGGCGCCCGGCCATCTATGAAGTGCTCGAAGGGGAGGGACTGCGAGACGTCATCGGCTTCTCAGGCGGCATGCTTCCCACGGCGCATGCGCGCGCGGTGCGCATCGAGCGACTGCTGCCGTTTGCCGAGCGCAGTCCCGGGATGGACCGAGTCATCGTGACGGTCGACGCCGCAGCGCTCGTCGATGACCTGGCCGACGCCCCTGACGTGGAACTCCTGCCGGGTGACGAGATCTTCGTTCCCCCCGCCATCGAGGAACAACGGAACCGCGTCCTGGTTGCCGGCGCGGTCCACTTTCCCGGGCGCTACCAGCTCGTCGATGGCCTGACCGCCCGGGCTCTTCTCGACCAGGCCGAGCTCCGGGAAGACGCCTATCTGCCGGTTGTCCACGTGTACAGACCGCGGCTCGACTCGGCTGGCGTCACCCTGTTGCGCATCGCGACGGACCCCGCGTTGCGCGGCATACAGGACGTGGTACTGCTCGACAGAGACTCGGTGGTGGTATTCTCCATGGACTCGCTGGTGGTCAGTGACTCCGTGCGCGTGGCGGGGTTGGTCAGGAATCCTGGACGGTACCGGTATGCCCGCGGAATGACGGCTGAGGACCTGATCCTGGTCGCCGGAGGCCTGGTCGAAGGGGCGCTCGCGACCGAGGCCGAGATCTCCCGTGCCCGAGTGACGCTCGACCGCAGGGACACGGTATCCGTGGCGATTCCGATCCGTCTGAGTGGGCTGATTCCGAGTCCCGCGCTCGTGGACAACGGATCGACCAGTGCGGGACCGTCGCTGAGCGCCGCCGACGTGCCGCTGGAGGTGGGGGATCGGCTCTTTGTCCGCGAGCGACCGGGCTACGTTGCGCCCATAACGGTCTATGTCTCGGGGCAGGTCGGCTTCCCCGGCGCCTACGCCGTGGAGCGACGAAACGAGCGGCTCTCCGACATCATGCGTCGAGTCGGGGGATTCTCTCCCTCGGCGTATGTGCCCGGAGCGAGGCTCATCCGCGATTCTCTCGTGGTCGGCATCGATCTTGGTCAGGCGATCGAAAACCCTGGGGGGGCCGATGACCTCCTCCTGCGGGCAAATGACCAGATCCTGGTCCCGGAGTACGATCCTACGGTGGGGATCCGCGGTAGTGTCGCGTTCGAGACGAGGGCTGTGTTCGAGCCCGGTATGGGCCTGAGCGAATACATCCGGCAGGCTGGAGGCTCGCTCGAGGACGCCGACCTGGATAGGGTCTCCGTCGAGTATGCGAACGGGCGCCGAGAGACGACCAAGAAGTTTCTCTGGCTCATTCGGCGACATCCGCGTGTGGAGCCAGGGAGCACGATTCTCGTGCCGGCGTCTCCGCCCTCGCAGGGGGGCGGAAACTTCACGGAGATCTTGAGTGCCACGTTGTCGTTTTCTACTGCGGTGATCACACTCCTCGTCTTGACAGACCAGCTCAGGAACTGACTTCGCCGGAGGGCCGGGGTGAGAGGAGCCGGGCCCCACATACGGCGGCTCGCCTAGCCCTTCGCCTAGCCCGCCGACACCACCTCGCCGAGCATCTGCATCGCGGACACCAATTGGGCGTCGCTCAAGTACGGCGCCGGCCCGAATCGTAGCACGTCCCCCCGGAAGTCTGTGCTGACACCGCCCTGCTTGAGCGACGCGGACAGCCGCGCAGCGCCCGGTGCGCGCAGAGCCAAAAAGCCTCCCCGTTCGTGCAGCAGGACCGAGTCGCCCGTGCGCACCACGGTCGGGTCCAGGTCCAAGGACTCGAACGTCTCCAGCAAGAGGCCGACCTGATGCTGACTCACCTCACGCAACAGCTCGGCAGCCAGATGCTCTTGCTCGAAGAATTCGAACACCTCCGCCGCCCGATAGTGCGACGTCGGGTCGTACGTGGACCCGGCGAAGCGGGCCGCGCCCGCCCCGTACCGGACCTCGCCCGGCACGTTCGCATCCGCGAGCTCGGCGAACTCGCTGAACCACCCGGTGATCACCGGCCGCAGCTCGCAGTGCGGGGGCACGCGCAGCACGCAGTTCCCCTCCCCTAGTTGGCAGTACTTGTACCCTCCGGCCACCACGAACGCCTGCTCCATGCCATGCAGCGAGAACGGCACGACGTTGAGCGAGTGGTACGCGTCGATCAGCAGCTCGGCGCCGCGACCGGCGCACGCCTCGGCGACCACGGGCAACTCGGGCACGATGCACCCCGTGCCGAAGAGGACTGACGACATCACGACTGCTGCGGTCCGATCGTCCACCTCGGCGGCGACCCGCTCCGACACGCTGTTCAGCGGATCGGCTGCCACCTTCACGACCTCGGTGCCAACCTCGGCTAGTCGGTCCAGCTGCCGGCGAATCGAGTGGAACTCCCCGTCCGTCGTGACGAGCCGTGGGCGCTCCGTCAACGGAAGCGCGGACAGGAACCGGACGACGAGCGCATGCGCGTTGGTATCGAGCGTCAGATCTCCGTCACATCCACCCATCAGCCGCCGGTATCCGGCCGTCACCCTTTCGGCCTTTTCAGCGGCGAAGCACCACTTGTCGTCGACGTGCTCTGCGGCGTCGAGCCACGCCTGACGTTGACCGTCGAAGCCCACGTCGGGCCACGCCTGGTGAGAGTGCCCCGTGAGAAGCAGCCGCTCGTGGACACGAAACACCGAGTAGTGCGGAGCGAGCGCGTTGGGCGACGCGTAGAACCGGTCGGGCGTGAGGGCCATGCCTGCGTGCCTCAGAGCTGGGACCGGATCTCCCACAGATCCGGGAAGACGGCGCTGTTGAGCGTCGTGCGCAGGTACTCGGACCCCGCGGAGCCGCCTGTGCCCGTCCTCTGACCAATCGTGCGCTCGACCATCTTCATGTGCCGGTAGCGCCACTCCTGCAGACCTTCGTCGAGGTCGACGAGCCGCTCACACAGCGCGGTGTTCTTGGGGTCGTTCCGGTACACCTCGACCAGCACGCGCTGCACCTCCTCGGACGCCTCGATCGGCCGCGTCACGTCCCTGCCGAGCTGCTGTTCCGGCACCGCGTATCCCTCGTTCGCCAGGTAGCGGAGAAAGTGGTCCCAGAGTGTCGGTGCGCTCCATCGCTGCTCGAGCCCTTCCCGTGCGCGCGTCCCCTCGGCAAACCGCTCGACCGAAGCGCGTGTCTTACGGCCCAGGACAGCCTCGAGCGCCCGAAACTGGTCGGACTGAAAGCCGCTGGCGCTGTCGAGCCGCTCCCGGAACGTCAGGAACTCGGTGGGTGTCATCGTCTCGAGGATGTCGAGCTGCGCCACCAGCACTTTCAGGATCGTGCGCACTCGGTTCAGAGTGTGCGACGCGCGTGGCGTGTCACCCTTGGAGAGCAGAGCACAGCAGTAGTCGACCTCGTGAAGCAGCACCTTGAACCACAGTTCGTACACTTGATGGATGACGATGAAGAGCATCTCGTCGTGCTCGACCTCGTCTCGCGGCTGTTGCAACGCGAGCAATTCGTCGAGTCTCAGGTACTTTCCATACGTTACGGCTTCGGACATGAACAGCTGACTCGTGGGGTTCTCCGGGACGGCGAATGGGAGAAGATGAACTTTGACTTCCGCGGCCACAATCCACGGTATCGGACGGTATGGACCTACGGACCAAGCTCGTTTTCGCGGCGTTGGCCGAGTCCAAGAAGAATCTGCCCTTCGCCACGGTGGGCTGACTTCCTACTCGCCGCCGAAGTGGAACTCGAAGCGCGGGGTGTAGCGGGAGACCGACTCGTACTGGTCGGGCCACGCCAGATCGTGACCGAGCATGTGCGCGGCATGCCGCGTCCAATACGGATCGAAGAGGTGGGCGCGCGCTAGCAGACAGAGGTCTGCCCGGCCCGCAGCGATGATCGTATTCACGTCCATCCACGACGACACGTTGCCGACCGCCATGGTCGAGATTCCGACCTCATGGCGGATGCGGTCGGCGAACGGCGTCTGGAAGAGTCGCCCATAGATCGGCTTCTGGTGCGGGACGGTCTGGCCGGCCGAGACGTCGATCACGTCGCAGTTGTGCTCCTTCAGTAGCCTCGCGACCTCGACCGCGTGCTCGGGCTCCATGCCGCCAGGCGCCCAGTCCACCGCGCTCACGCGCACGCTGACGGGCTTGTGCTCAGGCCAGACCGCGCGGCACGCGTCGAACACCTCCAGCGGAAAGCGCATGCGGTTCTCGAGCGAGCCGCCGTACTCGTCACCGCGTTGGTTGGTGAGCGGCGAGATGAACGCAGCCAGCAGGTAGCCGTGCGCCATGTGGATCTCGAGCAGGTCGAATCCCGCTGCCTCGGCGTACTCCGTAGCCCGAGAGTAATCGGCTAGGACCTCGTCCATGTCAGCGCGCGTCATCTCACGGGGCGTCTGACTGCGATCCGGGAAATAGGGCAACGGCGACGCCGACACGAGGTCCCAAGCGTTCTCCTCGACCGGCTCCGCATCGCCTTCCCACAAGAACTTGCTCGCGCCCTTGCGGCCCGCGTGCCCCAGTTGCACCGCAATCTTGCCAGCGGTGTGTTCGTGCACGAAGTCGACGATGCGCTTCCACGCGTCGACGTGCTCGGGCTTGTACAACCCGGCACACCCCGTCGAGATGCGCGCCTCCGCGGACACGTCGGTCATCTCGGCGTATACCAACCCCGCCCCGCCCACCGCACGACTCGCGAGGTGCTGGAGGTGCCAGTCGCCGACCGTGCCGTCATGCGCACAATACTGGCACATGGGTGACACCACGACCCGATTCGGAATCAAAAGATCGCGCAGCTTGAACGGCGTGAACATCGGCGGGGGGGGCGGGTCGTGCCGGACTGGTACCCTGGCTTGCCGCTCTGCCTGTTCGGCGACCCGGGTGTCGACGCGTTCGAGGAACTGGGGATCGCGCACGCGTAGATCCTCGTGCGTGATGCGCAGGCTGCGCGTCAGCAGCGCGAAAGCGAAGCGCACCGGATCGAGCTTCATGTACCGCTCGGTGGCCTCGAACCACTCGAGGCTCGCCTGCGCGGCCCGTTGCAGGGACTCGACCTGGGGGCGGCGCTCGGCCTCGTAGCTGGCGAGCGAGCGAGCGACGCGTTGAGCCATCGGGGCGCCCGACTCGGCGTCCGATCTTCCCGAGCGGTTTGGCTCCGCCCATTCCACCATCAGAGCGTCCCGAAGCGCGATGGCGTCCATCATGCCCATGCGCGTGCCGGACCCGACTGAAAAGTGTGCCGTATGCACCGCGTCGCCGATGAGCACGACGTTGCCCACAGACCAGCGCTGGTTCCGAATCGTGGGGAAGCTCCGCCACACGCTCTTGTTCGGGATCAGCGGGTGTCCCTCGAGCTCCTTCACGAAGAGCGTCTCGCAGTAGGCGAGTGTCTCCTCCTCCGATGCACCATCCATCCCCGCCGAGCGCCACGTCTTCTCCGTGCACTCCACGATGAACGTCGAATGCCCCGGCTCGTACTGGTACGCGTGCACCCGCCACAGTCCGTGCTCGTTCTCGTGAAAGTAGAACGTGAAGGCGGGTAGCGGCTTCGTCGTGCCCAGCCACACGAATCGATTCGGGCGCCAATCGAACGTCGGCGCGAAGCGATCCTTCATCAGCTCGCGGACGGTCGAATTGGCCCCATCCGCGCCCACAATCAGGTCGTACGAGCGCAACTCGTCCAGCTCGGTGACGGTGGTCTCGTACCGGACGTCGATGCCCAGCGCCGCCGCCTGCTCTTGCAGGACGGTGAGCAGGGTCTGCCGGCTCATGCCGCTGAAGCCGTGGCCCGTGCTCCGGATCACCTCCCCACCGTAGTAGACGTCGATGTCGTCCCAGTGCACGAAGTGGGCGGTGATCGCGGCGTACGTCTCCTCGTCGGCGCTCTCGACCTCGGCGATCGTCGCATCGCTGAATACGATGCCGAAGCCGAACGTGTCGTCTGGCCGGTTCTGCTCGAGAACGAGGATCTCGTTCGCCGGGTCGGCTCGCTTCATGAGGATGGAGAAGTAGAGGCCGGACGGGCCGCCGCCCACGACGGCGATCCTCACGAGCTCCTCCCGTGCATCGAGGTGGTATCGGGCACGGATCTACAGGAAGTCAGGGTCCCGCTTCTCGGTAAAGGCATCGTACGCCTCTCGGAAATCGGGGTGCATCATGAGCGCGGCCTGGATCTGGGCCTCGGCCTCGAGCGCGGTCGCGAGATCCATGTTCGCCTCACGGTTCAACGAGTCCTTCGTGATCTCGAGCGCGAACGACGGGCCACGAGCGAGCATATCCGCGAGCTCAGTGGCGGCCTCCAGGGCTCCGCCATCCGATACGACCCGGTTGTACAATCCGATCCGGTGCGCTTCCTGTGCGCTGATGAACTCACCGGTCATGAGCAACTCGCTCGCTTTCGCAAGTCCGACGATGCGCGGCAGCATCCACGCCGCGCCCATATCGGCGCCCGAGAGGCCGACCCGCGTGAACAGGTACGCGATCTTCGCCGACTCGGCGCCGATCCTCATGTCGCACGCCGTCGCGATCACCGCGCCCGCACCCGCCACGGTCCCGTTCAGCGCGCCGATAACGGGCTTTCGGCACCGTCGCATCGAGAGCACGAGATCGCACGTCATGCGCGTGAACTCGAGCAGGCCACGGAAGTCGCGCTCGAAGAGCGCGCCGATGATCTGCTCGACGTCGCCACCCGAACAGAAGGCGCGCCCCGAGCCGGTGATCACGACCACGCGCACGGACTCGTCGTCGTGAAGCGCGTCGAACGCCCGCCGCAGCTCCTGGTAAACCTCGAAGGTGAGCGCGTTGAGCCGATCGGGCCGGTTGAGCGTGATCGTCGCTACGCCTGTTTCCTCGCTCAGGCTGAACAGGAACGATGCGGGTTCGAACACGCGCCTAGACGCTGAAGTCCCTGATGACGGCCGTGGCCTCGATTTCGACCTTGGCGCCGGGATCGAGGAGCCCGCGCACTTCCACCAGCGCCATCGCCGGAAAGTGCTTGCCCATGTGCGCGCGGTACCTCTCTCCGATCTCGCGCCGAGCGCTCCGGTACTCGTCGAGCTCGGTCACGAAGATCGTCATGCGGCCCACGTCCTCGGGACCCCCACCTGCCTCGCGCACGACCGTGAGGACTTTTCCGAGGACGAGGTCGAACTGTTGCACGAAGTCGTCCGTGACGACCTCGCCGCCCGCCTCGGCAGCGTCCTGCCCCGCGACGAACAGGATACGGCCGTCCTTCGGCGCGAGCATGCCGTTCGTCCAACCGCGTGGCACACCGAGCTCCTCGGGGTTGATGTGCTCGTAGGTCACGGGCCGTCCTTGCCGTCGATCACGACCAGTTGGCCGTTTGTCTCGCTCGCGTCGTCGGCGAGCAGAGGCATGATCGCCTCGGCGACCTCGTCCGCGCGGATCAGCCTCGGCTGACCAGCCTCCTCGAGGATCGCGGTCATCGCTTCGTGCCACGTCTGTCCCACACGCTGCATCCTGCGCGCGATCGTCTCGTCCGTCAGCGGCGTATCCACGTAGCCTGGGCACACGGCGTTCACGGTGACCCCCGTGCCCTCGGCCTCTCTAGCGATCGCCTTCGTGAATCCGACGACCGCGTGCTCGGCCGCGGAGTACGCCGATAGGTCCCGGCCACCGACGATTCCAGCGATGGCGGCGACGTTCACGACACGTCCCCACCCCCGTTCCACCATTCCGGGATACATCGCTTGCGTACACAGGAAGGTGCCCGTGGCGTTCACCGCCATGACGTGATTCCACTCGGTCAGCTTCACGCCATGCAGCGGGTTAGACGTCGCGGTGCTCGCGTTGTTGATGAGGATGTCGACCCTCCCCATGGTCTCTACCGACGAGAGCGCGAGATCTCGCACCTGGTGGGGGTCGGTCACGTCGCAGCGGAACGCGAACGCCTCGTAGCCGCGGGACCGGAGTTGAGCCGCAACGTCGACGACTTGCTCCTCGTTGCGCGCGGCGACCGCCACTGTCGCGCCTGCGTCGGCGAGCGCATACGCCGCTGCAGCACCCACTCCCCGCCCACCACCCGTGATGACGGCGGTCTTTCCAGTCAGGTTCAAAGCCTGGCCTCCTCTCCGGCGACGACCGCCTCGGCGAGCAACTCCCCTAGAACACGGACCGTCTCGCGGCCTTCCTCCGCGGTCGCCTGAGCCGGCCAGCCGAAGTAGGCACGAGGACCGCCCGCCTCGGCGAACGTCGATCTCCCGTCCCGGATCGCGTCGGTGAGCGACGCGGGGATCGGTTCGAGCCCTGCGGCCACGTCCGAACGCACCAGCGACGGCGACTCGGCCAGGACCACGCTACCCTCGAATTGTCCGGCGTGACAGGCACCGGTCCGGAACTCGTCGGTGAGACGGCCGGCCGCTGCGCTCCGGGTCAGGTCCACGAACACGACCCGCAGTCCATCCGGACCTTCGTCCGCGGCAGCGCGTAGCGTCGCGACGTGCTCGGGGTCGAGATGCGCGTTGGCGATCGCGAGCGTCCGGATCTCCTGCTCCAGGAGCGCAGTCCCGATCTCATGGATGAGCCTGCGAACGGTGTCAGCCCCCACGCCGATGGTCCCCGGGAAAGCCTTCGCGAAGGCCGCGGCGGTGTACCAGAGCGGTGGCAGAATCAAGACCGTGCGTCCGTCGTTCGCGAGCTTCTCCGCGCCGGACTTCGCCATCGCTTCGGCGATGATCACGTCGGTCCCAAGCGGCAAATGGGGACCATGCGCCTCGACCGCGCCGACAGGCAGGATCGCCACGGCGCGAACGCGGTCCGTGTCGCGGACCTCTTCCCATGTCATATCGGACAGGCGGTGCACCGGCATTAGGCTGCTTCCATGGGAAGCTGAATGGAGGGGGCGGTGGCCTGATTGACCAGTATTCTAGCATTCGTGTATCCTCACGCACCACATCTGCGACGACTCTTGTTCTGCGCACTCCGTGCCCGACGACCTCAACATCTTCCAATACTTCCTCGGCCAACGCCTCGACGACGGCCGCGGTGATCGTCGCGCGCTCCTGACGGACGAAGGTGCGCTCACGTATCGCGAAGTCGCTGCGCTCTCCGGCAAGTACGCGAATCTGCTCGCCGACGCGGGCGTGCGTCCGGAGGAGCGCGTCATGATCGCACTGCCCGACGGAGCGGACTACGTCGGCGCCCTCTTCGGTATCGTGCGCCTCGGGGCGGTCGTGGTCATGGTGAACCCGCATCTCAAGAGGGACCAGATCCGGTACTTTTTCGATTATACGCGTGCGCGCGTAGCTCTGGTGGGCGCTGACGTGCTGCCCGAGTTCACTTTGGCCCTCGAGGGCGCACGGCATCGGCCAGAGCTGATCGGCCTCGGTGGCGATGGCCATGCGGAGCGACTCGCGGCACTCCCTGACGAGCACCCCGTCTTCCCGTCGCACAAGGACGACGCCGCGATCTGGCTATTCAGCGGCGGCACGACGGGCCGTCCCAAGGCGGTCGTGCAAAGTCATCGCTCCTTCGTGAATACGACGGAGCTGTACGGGCAGGCGCTGCTCGAGATAGGCCCCGAAGACGTCACGCTCTCGGTGCCGAAGCTCTTCTTCGGATACGCGACGGGCACCAACCTCCTCTTCCCCTTCTCGGTCGGCGCGACTACGGCGCTCTTTCCCGAGCGCTGCACCCCCGAGACGCTCTTCGCGAAGATCGCCTCGTTCCGCCCGACCATCCTCGTGAACGTGCCGACGATGGTGAACCACCTCGTGAGCCACCCGGACGCCGAGGCGCAGGATCTCTCGTGCATCAGGCTGGCGACGTCGGCGGGAGAAGCGCTGCCCGCGGAGCTCCATCGGCGGTGGGACGAGCTGTTCGGAGCTCCGCTGCTGGACGGCCTCGGCACGGCGGAGATGTGGCACATCTTCATTTCCAACCGCCCCGACGACGTGCGACTCGGAACCCTCGGCAAGGCCGTGCCCGGTTTCGACGTGAAAGCTTGCGACGAAGACGGATCAGAGGTCGGGCCGAACGAGATTGGGCACCTCTGGGTCCGCGGCGACTCCCTCGCCAAGGGGTACTGGCAGCAGGCTGAGAAAACCCGGCACGGCTTCCGGGGCGAGTGGTACGTCTCGGGCGACATGATCAGCATCGATGCGGACGGCTATGTCACCTACTCCGGCCGCGCGGACGACATGCTCAAGGTCAGCGGAAAGTGGCTATCGCCGGCGGAGCTGGAGGACTGTCTGTTGGAGCACGATGCGGTCGATGAGGTCGCCGTTGTTGGAGTCGCCACCCAAGACGGGCTCGTGAAACCGAGGGCGTTCGTGATCCCCGCGGACGGGATCCGGAGCGACGACGCTCTCGTGACCGAGTTGCAAGAGTGGGCCAGGCACCGCCTCGAGCCGTACAAGTACCCGCGCGACGTCGTATTCGTGGACGAGCTCCCCAGGACGCATCTGGGCAAGGTCGACCGCGGGGCGCTGGGCCGCGGCGCCTGAGCGCGGGCCGTGACCGGGCACCCCACGCGGTGGTGGTCGCGGAACGAACGCGTCGGCCGGACGGTACGGCGGACCGGGTTGGCAGAGGCGCGGTCGCGCTCCAACAAGACTCTAGCACAGTCCGAGGAAGCACAATGCTCAAGACTTGGCTCATCACCGCACTGCTCACCGGCGGCGGCACCACCGATGACCCCGCGCCACCGCGCTGGGGGTCGGTCGGTCACGAGATGGCGGCTCGGACCGCCACGGGCGTGCTGCCCTCCGCCATGCCCGCGTTCTTCCGAGGCGCCGCGGACCAGTTGGTCTACCTCGACGCAGAACCCGATCGGTGGCGGGACCCCGACCTCCGAGAGATGGACCAGGCCTGGAGCTACGACCACTACATCGATCTGGAGAACATCCCCAACGGCGCGCTGGACGCGGCGGACCGGTTCACTTTCCTGAAGGCACTCTACGACTCGGGGCTCGAGAAGCCGGAGCGCGACGGCGGCTTCCTGCCGTACCGCATCATTGAAGTCTACCAACGGATTGTCACCGGGTGGCGGAGGTGGCGCTCCGAAGACGATGTCCAGCGGAAGCAGTGGATCGAGGCGCGCATCCTCAACGACGCAGGCATCCTCGGCCACTACGTCACCGATGCGTCGCAGCCGCACCACACCACGATCCACTTCAACGGCTGGTCGGCCGGTGTGCCAAACCCTGAGGGATATACGGACGATCGCTCGTTCCACGCACGATTTGAGAGCGGTTTCGTGGAGGCGCACCTCACGCAGGCGGACGTGGACGGTCGGGCAAGGCAGGGCTCGCCCCCTTCCGTCGCGGGAGCGGCTCGTGCCGCCGTTTGGGCCTACCTCGAGGAGTCGCACAGCCACGTCGCCGAGCTATATCGCCTCGAGCGTGACATCGGCTTCGATCCCGAAGCCCCCACGCAGGCAGCGACACGCGACTTCGCCGCCCGGCGCCTCGCCGCGGGTGCGGACATGTTGGCGGAGCTGTGGTGGTCGGCGTGGCTCGAGAGTGAAGAAGAACCCTCATAGGCCGACGTGGCCCACCGCCGAGGAGACCGGGCTATCACCGGATTCGGGCGCGCCGGGGGATCCTCGGACTATATACCACGGCACATACGGTATTCCACGGCACATACCGTGCTCGCGTCATGGCGACCCGACCGGTCACGCGCGGTGAGGACTAGAGTTGGGGCGCGTCGGCCAGGGGCCGGCATGCTGTATGCGGCGGAGAAACCTGACCGGACTCGGTCGCGTCTGGGAGACTGCCTCGCCAGTCTTCAGATGAGTGGCTCGGTCCTTGGGCCGAGGTAATTCGGGTATGGAGGTTTTGCCGCATGACCGAGAGTGCGCAGGTGCAGCCGGACCGAGGTCCGTTCGAGGTGATCGACCCCAAGCTGACGGTCTTCGCGTTGGCGAACGGGATGGACCTAGCGAAGGACGAAGGGTCGCGGCAGCTCTCCTGGTTCACGGAAGGACTCGAACGTGGCCTCCGCATCGAGTCGCCTACGGGTGATTACTTCGTCGTCACCGCAATGGCGTGGCGGATCAACGCCCCGGACGACGTCACCGACGCCCCGGTGAGCGACAACGTGCCCCCGGGAGAGCTGACCGCCACGCTCGAGGGAGCAATCGAGGCCGCAAACGCGTTGCAGCCCTAGCCTTTCGCGTCCTCAGCCGGCTGGAGATATCTTCGGCCGATGACCAGGGGTGACATGGCTGCGCTGCAGGCGCGGGTGACCGACTGTAGGAAATGCCCGCGGCTCGTCGCATGGCGGGAGCAAGTCGCACGAGAGAAGCGAGCTTCGTTCCGCAATCACGAGTACTGGGGTCGTCCCGTGCCCGCATTCGGCGATGCGGACGCGCGTGTGCTCGTCGTGGGCCTCGCCCCCGCTGCCCACGGCGCCAACCGCACCGGCCGGATGTTCACCGGCGATCGCTCGGGGGATTGGCTCTACCGAGCGCTCCATCGCGCGGGCTTCGCGAACCAGCCGGAATCGATCGACCGCTCCGACGGTCTCGAGCTGAGCGACGTCTTCGTCACCGCCGCGGTGCGCTGTGCCCCGCCAGCCAACAAGCCCAACGCGAGTGAACGCGACGCCTGCAGGCCATGGCTCGATGGAGAGCTCGATATGATGAAGCGCCTCCGCGTGGTGGTGGCGCTCGGCGGCTTCGCGTACGCCCAGACGCTGCGGATCCTGGCGGATCGGGGCGCTCCGGTCCCGCGCCCTCGTCCGCGCTTCGGGCACGGCACGGAGGTCGAGCTCGGGGTGGTCACCGTGCTCGCCTCTTATCATCCGAGTCAGCAAAACACGTTCACAGGCAAACTCACCGAGCCTATGTTCGACGCGATCTGGTGCCGGGCGCGGGAACTCGCCGAGGCGAAGAGTCACGCATGAGTCCCGACACACGATCCAGCGGGAGCCGGCGCTTCCGACTCCTGGCCAGGCTCGGCCTCGGCCTAACCACGTGCGCGCTCCTCAACCCTCCGCGAGCGTCAGCCCAAATGGTCGGTAGCGTCGAGCTCATTGAGCTCACCATCGCCGCAGCGCACGAGGCGATGCTGGCTGGCACACTCACTTCGCGGCAGCTCGTCGAAGCCTACCGCGAACGCATCGAGGCCTTCGACAAGAAAGGGCCTGCGTTCAACGCGATCATCCTCGTAAACCCGCGGGCGCTCGCTCGAGCCGACGAGCTGGACGACGCGCTTCGGCGGACCGGCGAACTGACCGGGGCGCTGCACGGTATCCCTTTCATCGTGAAGGACAACTTCGACACCCACGACATGCCGACGACCGGCGGATCCGCGTCGCTGGAAGGAGCGATGGCCGCGGACGATGCCTATCAGGTGCGAGTGATCCGGCAGGCCGGAGCGATCGTGCTCGCGAAGTCCAACCTCGCCGAGTTCGCGTTCACCGCAATGGAAACGGTCGGCTCGATGCTGCCCGGTTGGACCTTCAACCCTTATCAGCTCAACCGGGTTACCGCGGGTTCGAGTGGCGGCACTGCCGCGGCGGTCACCGCCAACCTGGGCCTCGTCGGGCTCGGTTCCGACACCGGCAACTCCATCCGTGGCCCGTCGAGCCACAACGCACTCGTCGGTATCCGTTCCACGCAGGGTCTCACCAGCCGCGACGGTATCATGCCACTGTTCGCGCATCGCGACATCGGCGGCCCAATGACCCGCACCGTCGAAGACGCCGTGCGCATCTTCGACGTAATAGCTGGAACCGATGCGAACGATCCAGTAACCGCCGAAGCGGACGCACGCCGCCCTGAATCGTACCTGGACTTCCTGCGGACCGACCTGGACGGCGTCCGCATCGGCGTGGCTGGCCAGATCGCGTACACCGAGACCGCGGATCCCGAGATCCTCGAGCGCTTCTCCGAGGCGATCCGGGCTCTGCAGTCCCTCGGTGCGACGATCGTGCGGGACTTCGAAATACCGGACCTGAGACGCCTGCGCCGCGGCCTCGGTTGCTCGCGCTTCCGGTACGACATCGACAACTATCTGGCCGGCATCCCGGACCCACCGGTGCACACGCTCGCGGAGATCGAGGAGAGTGGGCGCGTCTACCGGACCGTGATGCCCGCCGTGCGCCGCTTTCTAGGCTTCGAGGGCACCCCCGAAACCAACGAGCAGTGCATTCGGGGGCGTGAAAACGAACAGCGATTGCGGGAAGCGGTGCGCTCCGCGATGGCCGCGCACGACGTGGTCGCGCTCATCTACCCGACCTGGAACAACCCACCGCGTCTCATCGGGGATCTGACGACTCCGCACGGCAACAACTCCCCGATCCTGTCGCCACCGACCGGGTTTCCGGCACTCACCGTACCGATGGGCTTCGTCTGGGACGACCGCCTCCCGGCCGGATTGCAGATCTACGGCGACGCGTGGTCGGAGCCAACGCTCATCCGCATCGCGTACGCGTACGAGCAAGCGACGCAACGCAGACGGCCACCAGAGACGGCGCCGGCGCTGAGCAGATGAGCGGACAATCCGTGGCTAGCCGATGCGTCCCGCACTATCGTGTCCCTTCTTCCTTCGAACCCAGAAGAGCCGAATCGAGCCATGGATAGACGTAACTTCGTAAGGACCACCGCCGCCGGTGTCGCCGCTGCTGCTACCCCCGTAGCGCTCACTTCCGAGCTCCCCGCCCGCGCACCAGCCGTGCACACGCGCCGCGCCGGTCCGCTATTGGTCGCTGACGTGAGCAGCATCCGCTACAAGAACGGGGGGCCCGAGAGCGCCATTGAGCGCGCGTTTCGAGGAATCACCGAGGGTGAGGACGTGCTCGACGCGATCGTCGCGGGCGTGAACATCCCCGAGCTAGATCCGGAGGAGGCGGGAATCGGGTACGGCGGGCTCCCCAACGCCGACGGGGTCGTGCAGCTCGACTCCTGCCTCATGCACGGCCCGCGGAAGTGGGCGGGAGGGGTGGCCGGCATCGAAGGCGTGCGCACTCCCTCGCTGGTCGCGAAGGCCGTCGCAGAGCTGACGGACCACCACTTGATCGTGGGTGAGGGCGCTCGCGAGTTCGCGCGCGCGCTCGGCTTCGACATCGAGGACGACCTCAACACCGAGCACTCCCGCGCCATGTGGCTCGAATGGCGCCGCCGCGTCGACCCGAGTCACTGGCTCGACCCCGACGAGCGCATCCGGGAGGCGAGCCGCGGTGGCTTCGGGCGCGACCCTGAAAGTGAGGCGCGGCTGCAGCGCTTCCACGACGCGTCGTGGGCGGCCAGTCTGTCCATGGTCGACGACGGCCTCATCGACCCCGACTCATTCTGGGGTACGACGAGCTTGGAGGCGATCTCTCAGGAAGGCGACATCTGCGGTGTGACGACCACGAGCGGCCTTTCGTGGAAGATCCCGGGTCGTGCGGGGGATTCGCCCATTCTGGGCGCGGGCCAGTATGTCGACAACGACGTGGGCGCGGCGGGCTCGACCGGCCGCGGGGAGGCCAACCTCTTCACTTGCGCTTCCTTCTTGATCGTGGAGTTCATGCGTCAAGGCATGGCTCCGAAAGACGCCGGCATGGGCGCGCTTGCGCGCATCAAGGACAACACCATCGAGTCTCGTCTGTTGAACGAGCGCGGCCTCCCGAACTTCGATGTGCGCTTCTTCATCCTGAACAAGGCGGGAGACTACGCGGGCGTGGCGATGTACGGGGCCAGCGAGTCGACCTTCGCGGTGTGTGACGAGAATGGCGCGCGTGAGGAACCGCTGGAAGGGCTTCTAGGGGGATCACCGAGGGGTTGAACGTCCCACGACACTCCGCGGTTAGGCGCGTGCTTCCCTGGACCGTCACCTCGAGAGTACCGGCCGCACCTACGGAATTATTTTCGTGAACGACGGTAGCCGGGACGGCACCTTCGACGCCCTCGTCGAGCTGTGCGTACGCGACTCCAGAACGCGCGCCCTTTGCCTCAGGATGAATCCGCGCGGTCAAGCTGCGGAACTCTCGGTCGGATTTGATCACTCGCGTGGCGACGTGATCATTTCGATGGACGGAGACCTTCAGCACGTTCCGGAGGAGATCCCGCAGTTCCTGGACAAGATCGACGAGGGGTTCGACGTCGTGACCGGATGGCGGCACGAGCGCAGAGACAACTTCTGGAGCCGCAGATTTAACCTCGAAGATCGCGAACTGGATCATATGCAAGGTGTCGGGAATTCAGATCCACGACTTTGAGACTACTTTCCGCGCGCATCGGCAAAAAGTGCTCGGCGATGTGCACCTCTACGGGGAGCTTCACAGGTTCGTTCCGGCGCTCCTGAGTGGTGTGGAAGCGAAGATCGCAGAGGTCCCGATCTCGAACCCGGATCGGGCGCCGAATCCAGTAACTACGGGAGTTTTCGGACCTTCACGGTCGTCCTGGACATCCTCATCGTGAAGTACCTGATCAGCCGTTGTCAGCGACCTCTCCACCTGTTCGGTGGGTTGGGCATGCTTTTTGTGCTAGTTGGATGCCTGCTAGGCGTCTACCTGCTGATCATGAAGATCCTTGGAGATCCCTAACCGCTGCTGACTGCGACTGTTTTGATCTGGATCGCTGGGTTGAACATGCTGACGATCGGCATCCTTTCTGACGGAGTTCGGTGTGACCGTCTCCGCAGGGTCCGTAGACTTATGGGTGCCGATTCGGATTGTAACTCTTTCACAACCAGCGGTTACCGTCGGGTTGATTCAGGGAGGCTCGACCAGAAGCGTCACGATCCTTCCGATGGGTCAGATCAATTAGGAGTTCGATGATACAGACCCTGAGAAGCACCAAGCGACAGGGATTCACGATGGTCGAGATCCTCGTCGCCCTCGTCATCTTGACCGTGGGGATTCTGGCCCTTGGTCTCTTGTCGGGGCAACTCAACACGCAGACCAGCATCTCCGATACCGCCATCGATCAGAGCGCCGCACTGCGATCTGCGCTCGAGGAGATCAGGACAACCAACTTCGGGGATGTGTCGAACGGCTCCGTCACCTACGACGCCTACCAGGTGACTTGGACGATCACGTCGTCGTCGAGCAACTACAAAGAGATCCAGATCGTCACGGTCGGGCCGGGTCTGTCCGACGGCGTGATCCTCAAGGAAGTGTCGCATACGTTCATGTGCCGGTTACTCGCGCGTGGGAGCGTGCAGTGCTCCGGTGGCAACGTGATCGACGACGAGTACGATGCGGACGACGACGACGATCTCGACGCCGTCGGAGCTATTGCGGTGGCTCAGCGAAGTGGAAGCTCCACGACCGAGCGTGCATGCTCGTCGTAGACCAGCGAAGCCGGCGGGGGGTTCTCGAGGATGAAATCCGCGTCGGTGGCCGTGAGCCCTCGGATGAACTCGTTGAGCGGACCGTACTGGCTGTGGTCCATGGTGTCCTCCCCCTGCTCGAACGTGTCCCCATGCAGGTACGAACGCTCCCAGCATGACCGCGGATATCGGATAGGCGAGACTACTCGCGAACAGCATCAACGTTATCAGGAGAGAGGCCAGACCGCGTCCACCGTCGATCGCGTACGCCAGGATGCCGGACGTTCTTCCTCAAGCTTGGACACGTCTGAAGGCCGTGAGTCTCGCCTCGCTCACCTCCAGTCCTCACATTGGGCGACTCGACGATTCGCTCAACCTCGGAGGACTTCACCGTGCGTATCCGCGCCAAGTTCTTGCTTGCCGCCGCGTACTTCGCGGTTCCAGTGGCGGCCCAAGACACGCTCCGCTTCGAGCCGACCGTCGGGTATGCGACGGTAGCCGTACGCGAACCGGTCGCGACGATTCGGCCGGGCACCGTGCTCATCTCACGGACCAACCACGGCGCCTATTACGATCCGGGCGGCGGCGCCTTCCCCGGTGAGGTCGGCCCGTTCTACATCGAGGGCGCTACCACCAACGACGTCCTGGTGATCGAGGTGCTGAGGGTACGCCCGAACCACGACCTGGCGGCCGCACAGCTCTACACCGACTTCGGCGGCCTCGCCACCGACAGTCGGCTGCGTTTGCTCAACGACCCGATCGACGCACGCCGGTACGAGTGGAGGATCGACACCGACGCGATGACCGGCACGGTCGATCTCCCCGACTCGGAGATGAGCCAGATCACTATCGAGCTGAGGCCGATGCTCGGCCGACTCTCCGTGGCACCGGCGAACGGCGAGGTGTTCACCGGCCTTTGGCCCGGCAACTTCGGCGGCAACATGGACGCACCAGAGGTGCGCGAGGGCACGACGGTCTATCTGCCGATCTTCAACGACGGCGCCTATTTCTACTTCGGGGACGGGCACGCGAGGCAAGGCGAAGGCGAGGTGAACGGCACCGGCCTCGAGACGTCGATGGACGTCACACTGCGCATCGATCTCATCAAGAACCAGACGATCGCGTGGCCGCGCTTCGAGGACGACACGCACATCATGGTCGCCGGAAGCGCACGGCCGCTCATCGACGCCTTCCGTCTCGCGCACGTCGAGCTGATCGAGTGGCTCGTGGACGACTACGGCTTCGGAAAGTGGGACGCGTACATGCTCGTCGGGCAGCTCGGCGAGAGCACCGTCGCCAACATCGTCGACCCCATCTACACGGTTGTGGCGAAGTTCCCCAAAGAGCACCTGCCGAGGTAGTGCCCGGTGGGCCGCTCGTCTCGGGCGCACACTCCCACCCTCGGGCTCCTACGCCGGGCGCCGCCCCACCACCACCGCCATGTGCCGGTGCCGCCACGTGCACTCCGCCTCGAAGCCCGCCGCCGCCATGGCCGCGAGCTCGTCTTCCAGCGGGAGGTACGTGTCCTCCTCGGCCCACGCATCGAAGTGGCGCCACGCGTCGGCCTCCTCGATGCCTGAAGCGACCATGTGGTCCGCCCACGCTCGGTACGTCGCGTCCCGCGCCTCGGGCTCCACCGGCATCGTGGCGTCCGCGTTCACCAGGACTCCTCCACACCACAGCGCCCCGAAGATCCGCTCGTAGAGCGCACGCTTCTCGTCGAGCGTGGCGATGTGGTGCAGCGACAACGAGGCCGCCACGGCATCGCACGAAGGGAGCGGGTCCAGGAAGGACCGCTCACGAAAACGGGCACGCCACCCGAACGGCTGCAGCCGCTCCCTCGCCCGATCGAGCATCTCGGCGTCCACGTCGAGCAACTCGACCTGTCCCACGCCTTCCTGTCTCAGCAAAGTCTGGGAAAGCGCACCCGTGCCGGCCCCGAGGTCCAGTACCAGGCCCGGCCGGATCGACGCTACCGCGCTGGCGGCAGCGTCCAACATGGCCTCGTATCCGGGAATGAAGCTCCGAATCGCGGCATCGTACGCGTCGACCTCGACGCGCAGGTGCTTGCGGACACTGTGAGACATGCCGTCAGACTCTGGGCGACCTCGATCGCAGTCAACCGGGAGTGCCGAGCGCCTACGCTTACACGGCAGCACCCCCCCTCCCTTGCGGGTCCTTTATAGTGCACCGATACACACCAAGTACGCCGGCACCCGTCGGCCACGCATCTCAATGAGGCACAGGGGGTTCCATGTCGCGCACGATCCGTCGTCTGGGTTGGACAATGCTCGGTCTGTTGGTCCTGACTCCGACCGTCGCGGTCGCACAGTCAAGCGGCGATCAGGCCATCGATGAGGAGTACACGCGACTCATTCTCGAGCACACACAAGACGACCGCATTCTCACCGAGCTGGTCGACCACCTGCCGGCCTCGGAGACGGTCCCCACACCGCTCGACTTCCACGGTAGGATCGTCGGGACTCCAGACGAGCTCACATACGCCGGCGACATCCATCGCTACCTACGCGCGATCGCGGACGCGTCGCCTCGCGCGACCGTATGGTCGATCGGACAGACCGAGGAGGGTCGGGAAATGATCCTCATGGCGATCGCCGATGAAGAGACGATCGCGAACCTGGACCTGTACAAGGGATACCTGCAGGAACTCACGGACCCGCGCGCAACTTCGGAGGAGCGAGCCCAGCAACTCATCAAGGACGTCGCCAAACCCATCTATTGGCTGACGTCCGGCATGCACTCCACGGAAAACGGCGGACCCGAGATGCTGCAGGAGCTCGCGTACCGCCTGGTCGTCGAGGACACGGAGTTCATCCAAGGGATCCGCGACAACATCGTCACCTTCATCACTCCGGTCATCGAGGTGGACGGCCGCGAGAAGCAGGTCGATACGTACTACTTCAACAAGGATCGACCGGAAGGCGAGGCCCGACTCCCGCTCATGTACTGGGGCAAGTACGTCGCGCACGACAACAACCGCGACGCGATGGGCCAGATGCTCGCGCTCACGAAGAACGTGACCGCGGTCCAGCTCGAGTGGGCGCCGACCATCATGCACGACCTGCACGAGGCGCAGAATTACCTCTACACGTCGACCGGCACCGGGCCCTACAACGAGGCCCTCGACGCGATCACGATCACGGAGTGGTGGATTCTTGCCGAAAACGACGTGCTCGAGATGACCAAGCGCGACGTGCCCGGCGTTTGGACGTACAGCTTCTACGACGGCTGGACGCCGAACTACATGTTCTCCATCGCGCATAGCCACAACGCGATCGGGCGCTTCTATGAAGTCGCGAGCTATGGGCCGCAGAATCGTACGCTCACCGTAGGCAGCACCACGACGAGTCGCGAGTGGTTCCGGCCGAACCCCCCACTTCCGACCATCGAGTGGGGCCCCAGGAACAACACCAACATCCAGCAATCAGCCGTTCTGTTCTCACTCAAATACACTGCGGATCACCGCGAGATGTTCCTCGACAACTACTGGCTGAAGAACAAGCGCTCTATAAGAAAGGGCGTCGACGGACCGATCAACGCCTGGGTCATCCCATCCGGCCAGCGCAGGGCCTCCGATGCGGTGGACGCCGTGAACGAGCTCATGCGGCAGGGCCTCGAGATCCACCGCGCGGACGACTCGTTCGAAGCGGGCGGTGTCGAGGTCCAAGCCGGTGACTACTTGATCCGTGCGGACCAGCCGTTCCGTACGCTGGCCGACATGTACCTCTCCTTGCAGCAGTTCTCGCTCGACAACCCACGCCCGTACGACGATACGGGCTGGACCTTCCAGCTCATGCGCAACGTCGAGATCGTCGAGATCGAGGACCCAGAGGTCCTGGAAAAGGACATGACGCTGCTCACCTCAGCGGCGCGCGCTCCGGGCGGGATCTCGGGTGGCGGCAGCACGGTGGTGGTGGACCACACGACGGACAACAACCTCATGGCGTTCCGCTATCGGCACACCGATGTACGCATGCTCGCGGCCGAAGAGGAGTTCGAGATGGACGGCCGCACCTTCAGCGCGGGCACGTTCATCATCCCTGACGCGAACCGCGCCGTGCTCGAGGCGAGCCTCGCGGAGCTGGGCCTCCAAGGCCACGGTACGAGCGACATGCCGGACGTCGCGACGCACGAACTGGATGTTCCGCGTATCGCTTTCCTACACGCTTGGCGTCGCACGCAGGACGAGGGCTGGGTACGCGGCGCACTCGACCACTACGGCGTGCCGTACGACTACTTCGCCGACAAGCTCGTCGCGGAGGGCAACCTACGTGCACGGTACGATGTCATCATCTACCCACACGTCGGCGGCAACGCACAGTCCCACGTGAATGGCTTCGCCATGACGGGCGATCTCCCGCTTCCGTACCGGAAGAGCGAGCAGACACCCAACCTGGGCGGCATCGACGAGAGCGACGACATCCGGGGCGGCATGGGGTTGGAAGGTCTGGTCGAGCTCGCCAACTTCGTGCGCGAGGGGGGTCTGCTGCTCGTCGAGGGCTCGACCTCGTCGATCATGCCGGAGTACGGCGTGACGACCGGTGTGAACGTCGAGAGCCCCAGTGGACTGACAGCTCCTGGTTCAATCCACCGAGGCATCATCGCAGACAAGACGAGCCCGATCGCCTATGGCTACGAAGGTGACCAACTGCCGGTGTACTTCAAGAACGACCTCGTGCTTTCCACGGGCGGCGGCCGAGGGGGCCGAGGCTTCGGCCGTGGCGGCGGTGACTGGCAGAACACCACGCCGATGGCGAGGCGGCCGACGCTATCCGACTACGACAACCCCGACGAGACGGCAGGGCTGCGGGGCAGCGGCGGCGGTCGTGGTGGTCGTGGTGGTCGCGGAGGATTCGCTTTCGGTCGTGGCGGATTTGGTGGCGGCAGCAGCGGCAACGCACCACGAGTGATCATGCGCTTTCCACGGGACGCGGATCAGATTCTGCTCTCAGGCACGCTCCGGGGCGGAGAAGCGCTGGCCGGCACGGCGCAGGTGATCGACGCCCCGGTCGGCGACGGCCACGTGGTGATGTTCTCGATCCGGCCGTTCTGGCGCTGGCAGACCCAAGGAACCTTCTTCCTGGGATTCAACGCGATCTTGAACTGGAATGATCTCGATGCCGGTCGAGCCGACGCGGGCGATGAGCCGGTCACGTCACCGGGGGGTGGGACATCACGGAGTCCCACATGAAGGTCTACCGTCGCGTTCTGTCCCTCGGGGCCCTCCTGATCGGGCTGTCGCCAGCGACGCCCGCCGACCTCGTCGCTCAAACCCTCGAGCACGTGCTATCTGCCGTCGAGTACCGCGAGATCGGCCCGACGCGGCAGAGCGGCCGTTTCGTCGACATCGCGGTGCCGCACCAACAGCCGCACACGTTCTACATCGCCACGGCCTCGGGACACCTATGGAAGACCGCGAACCGCGGCATCTCCTTCGACGTGCTCTTCGACCAGGAAGACGTGTTTTCGATCGGCGCGATCGCGGTCGCTCCGTCCGACCCGAACGTGCTCTACCTGGGCTCCGGAGAAGCGAACAACTCACGCAGCAGCTACTGGGGCGACGGCGTCTACAAGTCCACGGACGCCGGTGAGACGTGGAGGAACGTCGGCCTCCCCGAGTCGCAGCACATCGGTCGCATCGTCATACATCCGACGAACTCCGACATTGCCTACGTCGCGGCACTCGGGCACCTCTACTCGGAGAACGACGAGCGCGGTCTGTACAAGACCACGAACGGCGGTGATAGCTGGCGGCGCGTTCTCGGGCCCCAGGTCGAGGGCCGTCGCATCGGCGTCGTGGACTTGGTCATGGACCCGACGAACTCCGACATCCTGTACGCCGCGAGCTACGACAAGGTGCGCCTGCCGTACACCTTCGATCTCGGCGGGCCGGGCAGCCGCCTCTACAAGACCACCGACGGCGGGGAGAACTGGATCCAGATCGGGCAGGGCCTGCCCGAGGGCATGCTCGGCCGCATCGGCGTCGACGTGTACGACGCGGATCCGAACATCCTGTACGTCACCATCGAGAACGCCAACAAGGCCGACATGTCGGACGAGGATCGCCGGCAGGAGCTGCTCGATCACCAGTCGTCCCGCGGCATGATCGGCGGTGAGGTCTACCGCTCGGACGATGGTGGCATCACTTGGGAACGCGCGAGCCCGGAGGGCGAATCGATCGGGGGTGGGCCGGCATATTACTACGGCCAAATCATCATCGACCCGAACGATTCCGACGTGGTACACGTCCTGTCCGCTTCGTCCTGGGGCACGTCGAACGGTGGAGAGACGTGGGAACGCCGGCCGCTGGGCTTCGGCGGCGACGACCACGCCCTTTGGATCAATCCGGACGACTCGCACCACATGATCCTCGGGTACGACCACGGCCTCGGCATCACGTACGACGGGGGAGAGAACTGGTACCACCCGGACTTCCAGTCGCTCGCTCAGTTCTACGCCATCGGCCTCGACGACTCCTACCCCTACCGCGTCGCCGGCGGCCTGCAGGACAACGGCTCGCACATGACGTACAACACCAACCCGGCCGGTGGACCCATCCGCTTCGAGATGTGGGACCGCGTCGGGGGCGGTGACGGCATGTACAACGAGTTCGACCGTTGTACGAACCGGTACCTGTACAACGAGTCGCAGTTCGGGCCGCTCTCGCGCCTGGACCTGTGGACTGGTGAGCGCAAGGGCATCCGGTATGAGGATGGGGACATGCGCTACAACTGGAACGCTCCTATTGTCGTAAGTCAGCACGACTGCGACGTGATCTATCACGCGGGCAACAAGGTCATGAAGTCCGAGTTCCGCGGTGAGAGCTGGGAGGTCATCAGCGAGGACCTCAGCAAGAACGACCCCGCCACGCTCACGACCGGCAAGGGCGGGGACGGCAACATCCAGTACGGCACCATCTCGTCTCTCGACGAGTCGCCGATCAAGGCGGGCCTGCTCTGGGCCGGCACCGATGACGGCAACGTCCATGTGACCCAGAACGACGGCGAGACGTGGACCGACGTCACCAACAACATCCCGAACAACCCGCACTACTGGGTGAGTCGCGTAGAGGCCTCGCATCACGACCTCGGCACCGCCTACGTCACATTCAGCGGATACCGGAACGACGACTTTCGCGCCTTCATCTACAAGACGACCGACTTCGGTGAGTCGTGGTCCGACATCTCGAACAACTTGCCCGACGGCCCCATCAACGTCGTGCGTGAACACCACGCAAACCCCGACCTGCTCTTCGTGGGCACCGAGTTTCAGGTCTTCGCTTCGATCGACGGCGGCGAGAGTTGGGCGAGCATGAAGGGTGACATGCCCACCACTCCAGTGCACGACATCAAGATCCACGCTCGCGAGAACGACCTCGTGGTCGGCACCCACGGGCGCGGCATCTACATCGCCGACATCGCACCGCTAGCGGAGATGACCGAGGATCTGCTCGCGATGGACGTGCACTTCTTCCAACCGGAGTCGAAGGTCCGTTGGATCGCACCCGACTTCACCAACTACAGTTCATCGAACTTCGAGGGCGAGAGCGAGCCGCTGGATATCTCGCTCTACTACTACCTGTCGGACGATGTCGACGAGGACATCACCTTCACGGTGTATCAGGGGCGGTTCCCGATCTACGAGCTCGAGGGAGACGGCGCAGCCGGCCTGCACCGCGTCGCTTGGAACATGCAGAAGCGCCTCGAACGCACCGCGGAAGAACAAGAGAGCGCGCGCTCAGACAGCGGTCGCGGCGGTCGCGGTGGTCGCGGCGGCCGTGGCGGTGGCTTCGGTGGTCGCCGTCGTGGTCGCGGCAACACCGGAATCTCCGCCGAAGACCGTATCCGCTTCGAGTTCAGCGAGGCACCGGTCGGTGAGTATCGGGTCGTCATGACCGTCGGTGACCAGATGTTCGAGCACACCGTCTCGATCCTCAAAGACGAGTGGTGGCAGCAGCGACGGTAGGGCATCTGCCCGGTTGCCATCACCGGTCGTAGGTCGTCACCTTTCACCGTCCAGACCACCACTGCCACCTGAGGTCACTATGTCGTTGAAGCGCCTTTCGCTTGTAGTACTGTCGCTCGCCGTCGGCGCGCCGCTCGCCGCCCAAGCTGTCCCGTGGTCGCCGCTCAAGCGCGGCAGCGACAACGTGGAGGTGCTCGGACACCTCCCGCTCGGCCCCCGCCTCTCCGTGGCGGACATGGACGTCGAGCAAGAGATGCATCGGCCGTACGCCTATGTCGCGCGCTTCGCCTATGGCGGGCAGGGCGGCAAGGGCACCGACATCATCAGCATCGAGGACCCGGAGAACCCGCAGCTTCTCTACGAGTGGAGAATCGAGAATCAAGACCTCCACCAAGGCAACGGCGGCATGGACGTCAAGCACTTCAAATGGAACGACCGCTATTACCTGGTTCAGTCGCTGCAGTTTGGGCAAGGCGGTCCGAACAACGACCTCGGTGCGGTGATCCTCGACGTGACCGGCCTACCGGATCCGTCGACGGTCCACGAAGTGGCTCGCATTCGCGAGCCGGAGATGCCCGGCGGTTTCCACAACATCTTCATCTACAAGCACTCGAACGACCGCGTCTACCTCTTCACGACGGCCCGTGCCCCCGGCGCGCTGATCTACGATCTCGGCATGATCGTGGAGGGAGATCTCGAGAACGCGCGCGTCGGCATGGTGCCGATCCCGGAGAGTGCGGTAGGAAGTGGCGACAGCCGCAGCTATCACGACTTCTACGTCGGCTACCACCCCGACAGTGGCGAGGACCGCTTCTACGGGGGCGGCACGGGAGGCTACTACATCTACGACGTGTCGGATATCGAGAACAACGAGCTACGCATCACGCTGACCGGGATCTCCGGGATCAGCCGCGGCCACACCTTCACGCCCAGCCCCGACGGCCGATACGTGATCGCAGAGACCGAATACCAGTACGCGCCGCTACGAATCTTCGACCTGCAGCCGGCGCTCGACGGAGAACAGATCAACATCCGCAATCCGATATCGGCGTTCACCGCCGACTGGCGGCATCTGGTGCACAACCACGAGGTGCGCTGGCCGTACGTCTTCGTGTCGAGCTACCTCGATGGGCTGCAGATCTTCAACCTGCAGGATCCCCTCAATCCGGTCACGGTGGGTTACTACGACACGTACATCGGCCCGGCGAACACCGACCGGTACTCGCAGTTCAACGGTGCCTTCGGAGTCGACGTGCGCAACGCGGACGGCCTGATCCTGATCAGTGACATGTCGACAGGCCTCTGGACCATGAGGATGGACGGGTTCCAGGGGTGGAACGGCGAGGATTGGGGCTTCCCCAACATCTCGTCCGCTCAGGACTGGGATAGGCCCGTGGTGAAGCGCCCGATCAGCCAGTAGGAGCCCGATAGCCTTGTCGGCGCACCGGCCGCCGGCTAGGCTCGACATGTAGCGTGTCCCGCTTCCATCGTGCCACACCTCGGAGCTCGATCGTGCTCCCCACCATACTGGCGATCTTCGCGATCGCATCACCGACATCCGTGACCATCTGGGACGGCGGGCCGGGGTTGTGCACGCCCGACGAGGGGCCGGCATACTACGCACTCGAATTGCTCACGACCAGGAACATCCCAGGCACGGGCGTCGCCAGGGCCACCGCTGAAGTGTCGCTCCCGTCGGCGTCCCCGTTCTCGGTCGCGCTCACCACCGACGGCAGCTACGCGTACGACGTGAGCGTGTCGCTCGAGCGCATGAGAGCGCCGCGCCAAGGCCGCCTGGTCGCGTGGGTCACGACGCGGGAGCTCGATCACGTCGAGCGCATCGGCGCACTCGACGACAGCCTCCGGGCCTCCGGCTCCGTGAGTTGGAACAAGTTCATCGTGCTCGTCACGCTCGAGTCCAGCGACGACCCGAACCAGGAGATGTGGGCCGGCCCCGTCGTCTTCCGCGGCATGTCACGCAGTGGGATGATGCACACGATGGTCGGGCATGGCGCGCTCGCGCAGGAGAACTGCGCGGCGTACGGCTACGGAAACTAGCCGGAACGGCCCGCCCGGCCCGAGCGCGCCTCAGTAGCGCATGATCTGCTTCAGCGCATCCAACCGTCCGACTGAACCCGTGAACAACTCGTCCGGGAAGCGTCTGAACTCGAGCAGCTCGGCGTAGATATCCCCGGCGATGTACTGGTTCAGTCCTAGCCCTGCCAGGTACATCAAACGCAGGTTCCGGTCCCGGTTCACGATCGCATCCTCGAGCCAGGGAGCCAGGTCGCTGGCACCTGCCGTGTACGTCGTGAGCAAGTCGAGCGCACGCGGGAAGCCGGCCTGGGCGAGCGACATGGCGACCCCCTCGTTTTCGGGGGCCTGTAGTCGGTCCACGAACTGGTCGACATCGACGGAGATCCCGCCATTCTTCGCAGCGAGCACGACGTCATAGCCTTCACCGTTGTACGTGTTGCCCCATACGGTGCCATCCGGAAAGGCCTCGAAGAAGGTCGCCATCTCGCTCTTCACGGCCGCCGCATTGGTCTCGTACAACGGGACCCACTGGGTAATCACACCACCGGGATTCAGGTGCGCCCGAGCCAGATCGAAGTATTCGGCGCTATAAAGCGCCGCCGCGCCCTTCATCCACGGGTGGATCGGGTCCGAGGTGATGAGGTCGAAGGTTTCGTCCGTCGTGAGAAGGAAGTGACGTGCGTCGTCGTGCACCACCTCGACCCGGGGATCCGAGAGGACGTCGTTGTTGACCTCGGTGAAGTAACTCGACGCCTCCTCGGTGATGAGCGGCTCGATTTCGGCGATCACGATTCGCGCGATGCCCGGATAGGTGACGAACGTGCCGGCGGTCACCCCCGCTCCGAAGCCGACGACGAGGACCGTCTTGGGGTCGTCGTGTAGCAGTGCGGTGAGGTGACCGAGCATGCCCTGCAACCGCATGTCCTGCGGCTCGGTCGAGGCCACGACCTTGCCTCCCACGTGGAGATTGCGAACGCCGTTGTCGAGCTCGGTCACCGAAATCGACGAATTCCGACCCTCCCCGAGATAGAGCGTGTTCGGCTGTTCGTACGTGGGCGCGTAGCGTCCGTACGCTACCAGGACCGGCGGAATCGGTGGCACCAGCAACGCGAGAACGGCGACCACAGCGACTACGAGCTGCACCATCACTACCGGACCCGCCCGCCCCCGGTCGGAGCCGAGGAATCGCGGGGCGACCAGGACCAGCGCCGCCACAGCGGCCAGCACAATCAGCAGCCGCTGAGCGTTCTGCGTCCCCAGCAAAGGGATGAGGATCACGCCGAAGCCCAGGGCCCCCACGATCGCACCAACTGTATTCGATGCATAGACGCCCCCCATCAGCTCGCCCGGGTCCTGTCCCTCATCGGCGACCGACGCGACCGCCAGCGGGAAACTGGCACCCCAGAAGAGCGGCGCCGGAGTCAGCGCCCATACCGCCCGTGCCAGGTCGAGCTGGAAGACTGGCACGGGGCCTTGGGCGATGGACGGGTTGATCGGCCAATACGGTAGTTGGGCGGCCATCGCCCACGCCGTCCAGGCGATCCCGAGCAGCGCGCCGACCTGGCACACCGCGAACGCGATCCGCGGATTCGGAGACGTGCGAGACACGTAGGAGCCCGCGATGCTTCCTACACCGAGCGCGGCCAGGAATACCGCGAGGATGATCGAGAACGTATACGTGGTTGCCCCGAGCATGAGCCCCATGAGCCGAGTCCACACCACCTCCGCTCCCAACGCCGTGAGCCCCGAGAGAGCGATCGCCAGCAGCACGGCGCGGTGGCTGACCGCGAAGACCGGAACGGTCTCATCCGACGGGCGTTCGCTCGCCTCGTGCGTGGCGTATCGAGACAGCCCGGCCGCGAGCGCAGCGACAGCCACGTTGAGGAAGAGTGCAACAAACGTGGCTACGACGATGTCGAACTCGCGCAGCAGATAAAATCCCGCGAGCAAGCACCCGAGCACCGCACCCGCGATGTTGCCGCCGTAGAAGAAGCCCATCCAGGACACGCCCACCGGGGTCGTCGTCACGTAGCGCGAGATCGCCGGTAGCGTCGCGCCCATGAGCACCGTGGGAGGGATCAGCAGAAGACCGGCCAACGCCGCGCGGAACAGAACGCTCCCCAGGCCACTCGGTGCGACGCTCACGTAGGCGCCCCCGACGAGCGGGATCAGCGCCAAAAGAAGAAGCCCCAGTGCGCCGATCGCGAGCTCGAGCGTAGCGTACACGCGCAGGGGGTGCCGATGCATCGGCACGTACTTGGGCAACGCAAGACTGCCCAGACACATGCCGCCCATGAACGAGCCCAGCAGCACGCCCAGCGATACACCGGTCGACCCGATGACGAGCTGCAGCATCTGGAACCAGACGATCTCGTAGATGAGGGCGGCGCAGCCGCTGCCAACGAATAACAGGAGAAGGACCGGCAGGAACGGCGTCGTCGTCCGTTCGGTAGCCCCGTTTTCCGTCGCGTCCGTCATATCATGACCTTTCAGAAACGTCTTGCCCGCCCGCAACCCTCCGAAGACCTTCCGGGCTGCTCGTGGAAGACCGCGAACCGTTCACCGATTGCCGTTCACCAACCTGCTAGGACACCGGAGAAGCCGATCCCGATGAGACGGACCGCAGCAACTTGGCTGGCATCTGTGTGGATCGCGACTCTTCCCGGCCCGCTCACCGCCCAGCACGACGTGGACAGAAGCGCGATGGATGGTACCTGGAGAATGGTCCCGATGGATACGAACATGCCGGTGTTGCCCGGTCTGGAAGGCGCGGTGCCGGTCGTCGGGCCGTTCCTTCCGGGCATCGGCGTGGACGCTTCCACGCTCCCGGAGGCCCAGCCCTCCCAAGTCGTAACGATGTCCGACGGGGACACGCTCGAAATCTCGGTGTCGATGGTGCGCCGCACTCTCGCGGGTCACGAGTTGGTGATGTTCGGCTACAACGGCCAATATCCCGGCCCCCTCATCAAGGCCCCCAAGGGGGCCACGCTCGTCGTCCGCGTGACGAACGAGATCCAGATGCCCACTACGATCCACTGGCACGGGATCCGGATCGACAACCGCTTCGACGGTGTGCCTGGAGTCACACAGGCCGCGATACAGCGCGGTGAGAGCTTCACCTATCAAGTGAAGCTCCCGGACTCGGGAATGTTCTGGTACCACCCGCACACGCGCGAGGACGTGCAGCAGGATCTCGGACTGTTCGGCAATCTGCTCGTCACCTCACCCGATCCTGATTACTACGGCCCGGCCCACCGGGAAGAGGTCTTCGTCCTGGATGACATTCTCATGGACGAGCAGGGTGCGATCCCCTGGGGTGAGAGCGCGCCGACGCATGCTCTCATGGGGCGCTTCGGCAACGTCATGATGGTGAACGGACAGACCGATCACCGCCTGACCGTTCAGCGAGGCGAGGTGATCCGTTTCTTCCTCACGAACGTCGCCAACTCACGGACGTTCAACGTCACCTTCGGTGGGAACCCCCTGAAGATCGTCGCATCGGACATGGGCAGGTACGAACGAGAGATGTGGATCAACTCGGTGGTCATCGCTCCCGCGGAACGGTACGTGGTCGATGTACGTTTCGACGATCCTGGCGAGGTTGCGATCTCCAACACGATCCAGGCGATCAACCACTTCAGGGGCGAGTTCTACCCGCACGTCGACACGCTTTCGATGGTGACGGTGTCGGAGGCGGCTGCGGACCCCGTGATCTCCGAAGCCTTCGAAACGCTACGGGAACACAGCGACGTGATCGCGGACATCGACCGTTTCCGGCCGTTCTTCGGCAGGGAGCCCGACCACGAGCTGGAGACGACGCTTCGTGTCCGCGACCTACCCCAGTCGATCGTGCTCGCCATGGAAGCGGACACCCTCTTCTATCCGCCCATCGAGTGGAACGACGGCATGCCGATGGTGAATTGGCTCTCCACGGGCGAGCAGGTGACCTGGGTACTGCGGGATCGCGACACCGGCGCGGAGAACGGAGACATCGATTGGCGCTTCGCCGTGGGCGACGTCGTGAAGATCCGGATCTTCAACACTCCCGACTCGTTCCACCCGATGCACCACCCCATCCACATCCACGGACAGCGCTTTCTCGTGCTCTCGATGGACGGGGTGGAAAGCCAGAACCTGGTCTGGAAGGACACGGCGATTGTGCCCGTCGGCTCGACCATGGACATCCTGGTCGAGATGTCCAACCCGGGGGAGTGGATGCTCCACTGCCATATCGCTGAGCATCTGCACGCGGGCATGATGTTCAGCTTCACGGTGGCGGGGCAGTGACGAGCCGTTCTAGGGAGCCGCGACGGTGAACCGGACCGTGAAGGTCGCTCTCGGTGTCGGGCTGGCACTCGGCACCATCACCATCGTCTACTTCGGTGGACAAAGCATCCTCGCACAGCAGCGCATCTCGGACGAGATCGCACGCCTGCGCGACGACCTCTATCTAGCCCGGGTCACCGCCGACCGCTGTCAGCGCTCGCTCGCCAGCGGCGCAAGCGAGCTGCACGCGTTCGATGCCCGGCTGGACTCGATGCGCTCCCGGATCGACAGCTTCGAAGCCCTCGACGCCCGTGGCGTAGCACTGGAGCAGTACCCGGCATATCTGGAGACCTTCACCGCGTACAACGACTCGGTCGACGGCTGGGGAGCTCGTGAGCGCCAGCTACGCGCGGCGGACACGTCGTGCCGGAATGTCATTCTGGAGCACAATTCCCTCCGCGACTCGCTGCAACAGGTCCTCGCAAAGCTGGACTAGTGTCCCGTCCCAATCGAGTCGAGGGTCGTCAGCTGGACGGTGAGCGAGTCGATCTGGGCCCTTTCCTCGTCGGTGCGGGCGCGCGCTCGTGCCGACTGCAGAGCCGCGTGCGCTGCATCCGGGTCACCCGCGCGAGCCCTGAGATCCGCGAGCCACGTCCACTGCTGCCACACATCTTCGCCGAGCTCGATCACGCGGCGTCGCGCGTCGGCTGCTTCGGCCCAACGCCCCTGCTGACTCAGCGCCCACGACATCAGGTGGTGGCTCACGCCGTTACCGGGCTGCAGCTCGAGCGCCGCGATGAGCGCCTGCTCGGTCCGCTCCGCGTCGCCCATTTGCGAGTAGACCACACCCAATAGGGCGGGCGCACTCGCGAAGTCGGGCGCCTCCCTCCACGCCTGCCGAAGCAGTCCCTCCGCTCCCCGAAGATTCCCCGCCGCAAGCAGCTTGCGCCCGATCTCCGTCGTGAGGCCGTAGTGCGCCCCCAGATTCGGGATCGCCTCGCGGTACGCGCGCAGCGCCTCGCTCTGACGGCCTTGGGCCATGTAGATGTCGCCCATGCGCCACTGGGAGCGGCCCGAGTGCGGGTAGTCGGAGATCAGCGTCTCGAACACCGTGCCGTCGTCGAGCCATGTCGGCGTGCGCGTCCAGGAGCGCCATCCCATCAGAGCAACGACGAGCGTAAGGGCGGCCAGCCCGACCTCCCGCCTGCGGCGCGTGAGGGACACGAGGAGCCATGCGAGGATCACCACCGCGCCAACGGACGGCAGGTAGAGCGTGCGTTCGCCCAGCAGAACGCCCGCGACGAAGAAGACGTGGGAGACCGGCGACACCGTGATCGCGAACCAGACCACCCCGAAGCCGAAAATCCGAGCCGAGGCGGAACGCGAAGACATCTCCGGTTGCCGCCAACTGAAGAGCGCACCTGCGAGGATGAGCAACACGAGCAACAGCCCGATCGTGTTCAGCGCATGAAACCCCGTCGATATCGGGATCACGGAAGGAGTGTAGTCCGAGGCGAGGTCGAGCGGGAAGACCATCAACCGCACGTAGTGCGTCCACACCTCCGCGAGCGTCCAGACTCGCGGGATCTCGAGCAGCAAGCGGGCGCCGGGCGCGACTTCTGGGTTCGCGACAGACCCGAGAACCTGCGCGCGGGCCGTGAGCATGACCGCCGCGACCACCGCCAGAGCCGCATAAGTTCGCCAGTGCTCGCGCACGTACTCGGGTAGGTCGGTGAAGTCCAGGCGACGACGCGCCGCGTCCACGAGGAAGATCACGCCGGGCAGCGTCACGGCACCTTCTTTCGCCCCGAACGCCAGACCGTAGAGCGCCGCGACCGCGAGCACACGCGACCACGACGACGGCCCGCGCAGATGGACCAGCAAGGCGAGCAGGAAGAAAGCCGTAGCCATCACCTCCGCGCCCCCGACCACGTTCGACACCGCCTCAACGTGCACCGGGTGCACCGCAAACAGCAGCCCTGCGGTAAAAGCGATCGGCACCGCTACCAGATGGGCAAGCACCAGCACCACGAGCAGCGTAACCAGACCGTGCCCAACGACGTTCACGGCGTGATAGAGCGCGGGGTTCTCCCCGGCCACCGCGTACTCGAGGCCCAGGAGCAGAGTGGTGGTCGGGCGCCACAGACCCAGCTCGAGCTCCCCGTCCTTGCCGTGCCAGTACGGCTTGAAGACCGCGCCGGGCAGCGTTTCGAGCGAGTGCAACTCCGTGTTGTCGAGGATGACGCGTGCGTCGTCGTACGCGAATCCGTTCACCAACGAGTTGGCGTACACGCTCACTGCGAGCGCGCCCGCAAGAAGCGCGGCGCTCGGCACGCTACTCAGCGGCGATGGAATCAGTGTCCGAACGAGTCAGCCCTCCGAGAACGCCGCGTCGAAGTCAGAGGAGGATGTCGGGAAGTCGATCGAGTGCACAAAATCGCACGCCTCCTCCGCACCGTGCTCCCGATCCATGCCCGTGTCCTCCCACTCCACCGAGAGCGGACCCCGGTATCCGATCCGGTTCAGCGCGCGCATCACCTCTTCGAACGGCACGTGCCCGCGACCGAGCGAGCGGAAGTCCCAGAACCGGTCGGGGTGCCCGAACGGCAAGTGTCCACCGAAGACGCCCGCGGCCGTCGGCGTGTCGGACCACCACACGTCCTTCATGTGCACGTGGTGGATCCGCTCCGCGAAACGGAGGATGAAGTCGACCACGTCGACGCCCTGGTACGCGAGGTGGCTCGGGTCGTAGTTGAAGCCGAACGCCTCGCGGCGGCCCAACGCCTGCAGTGCACGCTCGGCGGTTACGATGTCGTACGCGATCTCGGTCGGGTGCACTTCGAGAGCGAAGCGGACTCCTTCTTGGTCGAAGACGTCGAGAATCGGATTCCACCGGTCGGCGAAGTCCTGAAATCCCGCGTCGATCATTGCTTCGGATACCGGCGGGAAGGAGTACAGCAGATGCCAAATCGAGCTGCCGGTGAAGCCGTTTACGACCTCTACGCCGAGGTTGGACGCGGCCCGCGCCGTCAGCTTCATCTCGTCAGCAGCACGCTGCCGGACCCCCGCCGGATCGCCATCACCCCACACGTGCCCGGGCAGAATCGACTGGTGGCGCGCATCGATGACGTCACAGACAGCCTGCCCTACGAGGTGGTTGCTGATCGCCCACACGTCGAGTCCGTGGGACTGCAGCATCTCCCTCCGAGCCACGCAATAGCTCGGGTCTTCGGCCGCGCGCACGACGTCGAAGTGGTCACCCCAGCACGCGAGCTCGAGGCCATCGTACCCCCAGCCTGCTGCCTTCTCGGCGAGCTCGGTAAGCGGAAGATCGGCCCACTGGCCGGTGAACAACGTGACGGGTCTGCTCATGTCGCTCCTCCGGCCGCAGGCGGCGAATACGCCGCGTCGACCCACGCACCCCGCTGATCGCTGTCAACGGCCTTGTGGATGAAATGCACTCCGTGGGCTCCGTCCTGCACCGTGGGAAAGTCTCTGTCGAACGGTCCTTCCGCGTCGTCGCTCAGAGTACGTGCCACGTTGCGGTACACGTTCGCGAATGCCTCGATGAAGCCTTCCGGATGACCGCCCGGCAACCGAGTGTGCGCGCGCGCCCGCTCGGACAGCTCGTCGGTGCCGGGGAAGAGGATGTGCTCGGAACCGTTCGGCGCTACGAGTCGCAGCCGGTTCGGATCCTCCTGTGACCAGTCGAGTCCGCCCTCCGCCCCGTAGATGCGCAGGCGGAGGTGGTTGCGCTCCCCCGTACAAATTTGGGACGCGAAGAGCAGCCCCCGCACGTCGCCGTCGAGCTCGAGCAGTACGGTCGCGTCGTCGTCGAGCTCGCGGCCCTCGACCACGGTACCGAGATCGGCGAAGAGCCGCTGCACCTCGAGACCGGTCACGTACCGGACGAGGTTGTGGGCGTGCGAGCCGATGTCACCCAAGACCGCCGACACCCCGCCTCGCTCCGGGTCGATCCGCCACTCGGCCTGTTTCTGTCCTTCGGCCTCGAGCAGGGTAGCGAGCCATCCTTGGGAATACTCGACCACCACCTTTCGGATCTGACCGAGCGCCCCTGCCCTCACCCGCTCCCGGGCCTCCTTTACCATCGGATACCCGGTGTAGTTGTGGGTGACCGCGAAGACGAGATCGCGCTCCGCAGCTAACCGGCAGAGTTGCTCGGCGTCCTCTAGTGTGGTCGTCAGCGGTTTGTCGCAAATGACGTGGATGTCCTGCTCGAGGAAGGCCCGCGCCACGGGAAAGTGTAGGTGGTTGGGCGTGACGATCGACACCGCCTGGATCCGGCTTTCTTTCGGCAGGGCGCCCTCGGCCACAGCCATCTCGGAGTACGTCTCGTAGACCCGGTCCGGGGCCACCCCCAGCTCGTCGCCAGACTGGCGCGACTTGTCGAAGGCCGACGAGAAGGAGCCGGCCAAGAGCCGATACTCACCATCGAGCGCGGCCGCCATGCGGTGCACCGCTCCGATGAAGGCGCCTGGGCCCCCACCGACCATCCCGTAACGGATCGTCACGCGAAGGCACCTCCCTCGCCCCTCATCAAGTCAACGCCTCCAAGCTCTCGACCTTGTATCCGCCTGCCGTCCGGTCATGCGCATACAACGCACTGAAGATGAGCAGGAGTGCTCCACAGAGCGGAACCACATACCGGAACGAGATCCTGCCACCGTAGTTGTCCGCCGGCCCGAGAATCGCCTGGGCCTGGCCGACCAGCGTTTCGTCGGCGTCCGATGCGATGATCGCGCGCAGCGCGTTCGCCGTGGCCGGCGAAGGCATGACGCCCATCGTCTCGTAGGACATCGTCACTTCCTGTGCTGCCACGACAGCCGCCTGCGCGTCTGGGTTACTGTTGTTGCCCAGCACGATGGAGGTTCGCTCGAAGACCATGACGGCCTCAGCCACAGGGATCTCATCATGCGCGTATCGGTCGGCGATCCTGCCCATCTGGGGCGCGGCCACCAGTCCGACGGTCGCCATGCCGACCGTGCCCATGAGTCCTAGTCCGAGCGCTCCGCTCTTCGGCACCCGCTCGGAGACCACCCCGAGCATCGTGGGCCAGAAGTAGCACACGCCGAGCGCGAAGACAGTCGCTGCGCCGAAGACGGCCAGGCCGCTCGACACGTAGCTCAATGCGAGCAGTCCCGCTCCCGAGAGCACGGCGGAAGCGAGCAGCACGCCCGTCGGGGAAAGTCGGTGCACGATGTCACCGGCGCGGTAGCGCATCACCGCCATCAGCCCATTGATCCAGACGAGCACCAGGATCCCCGCCATGCCACCGGATTCGAGCACCGCCGGGACCCAGCGATTGGGGCCGAGCTCCACGGAGGCGGTCATGGCCATCGCGATGAGCATCACCCACATGAACGGCGTGGCGAGCGCCGCCTTGAACATCTCGCCCATGCTGACCCCGGCCTGAACACCCTCCGTGGCCGGGAACGGCTCGCGCAACAGCATCCAGCCGTAAATGAACGTCGGTACCAGGACCAGCCCGATCTTGATCTGCCAAGCGCCCACTCCGACCGCGTCGAGCGCGAACGCCGCAAGACCACCCAGCACCACCCCTCCCGGGAACCATACGTGGAATTGGTTCAGCTTCACGATCTTGTTGTCGGGGAATAGCGCCGCCACCAGCGGATTGCACGCCGCTTCGACCAGACCGTTCGCCATGGCGATGATGAGCGCGCCGCCGAACAGCGTGGAGAACCCAGTCGCGAAGATGATCGTGAGCGACCCGACCAGGTGTCCCAGGAATGACATGCGTAGGAGCGCGCGCATGCCGATCGAGTCCGCGAGGGGAGCGAACACGAGCTGCGACACCGCAAAGCCCCAAAGCGCGGCCCCGCCGATCCATCCCACCTCCTCGTTCGTGAGCACGAACTCGCGCTTGAGCGAGAGCATGATGGCACCCACGGTCGCGAACGCGACCGAGGTGGCTACGAGGGCGATGCAACTGCCGAGGAAGAGGCGCGACGGGTTGACCTTCGAGTCAGTCATTTGCGCCTACCCCTAACCCCAGATGCCGCAGGACCTCTGCGGGTGGCGGGTCCCACTGCGTCAGCGGAACGTTGCCCACGTACTCGAGGTCGGTCATGCCTTCAGTGGTCGTCCAGAACGCGGTCGATGTGAGATAGCGCACGCGATCGAAGAAGCGCGCGCCCAGTTCGTACTGCTCGCCCGCGTTCGGCACGAAGCAGATGTCGTCGCAGATCGCGTGTCGTTGCTCGGTCGTCAGGTCGCGGAAACGCAGCTCTTCGCCGAAACGTTTTGCCGACTCGCGGTCCAACCACACGAGGCCACCGCGGATCAGCACCGCGTCTCGCTCGTTTCCGGGGTACGGCGCGCTCACCCATTCGTCGATGAAGTCTGGAGCCCCGACCTGGCTCGCGGACGGCGAGCGTTCGTCGGCCGGGATGATCACGTCGCAGAGCACGGCGAGCGACGCGAGCTCGTCCACCGTAAGGCTCCGCCGCCAAGGCACCACCGGTGCGACCAGGTCCGGGTCCGCGGCGGTCCCCTTCGCCCTCGGGTTGCTCGTCGGCGCGGGTATCGGCGCGACGTCGGCTCCCGAGGCACTCGGCTCGCACGCAACCAGCCCCGGCGTCGCCGCCGCGATCGCCATGACCTTGAGGGCATGCCGACGATCCATTCGCCGCACACCCACGACCGGGAGCTCGATCACGTGCTTCTTGTCGCTCATCCCAGGCTCCTCGACGCGAGTTGCTCGACGATATAGTCAGAGGCCCGCCACGCGATTGCCATGATCGAGAGCGTCGGATTCTTGTCGGCGTTCGAGACGAAACAGCCGCCGTCCGGAACGAACAGGTTCTCCACCTCCCACGATTGGCAGTATTGGTTCAGCACCGATCGCTGCGGGTCGGCGCCCATCATCACGCCACCGACCTCATGGATGATCTGGCCCGGTGCCGCGATCGCACGCGCGCCGTCGTCGTGCACGGTGCCCGTCACGGTTCCGCCCATCGCGTCGATGATGCCCGCGAACGTGTGTTGCATATGGCGGGCCTGGTTCAGCTCGTGCTCGGACCATTTCCAGTGGAACTTGAGCGTCGGGATCCCCCACTGGTCGACGCCCTCCGGATCGATCTCGCAGTAGCAGTCGGCGTTGGGAATCATCTCGCCGCGCCCGTCGAAGTACATGAACGATCCGTAGTAGCGGCGGCAGTCTTCCTTGAACCGCGCGCCGTACGAGCCTTCGGTGAACGGCGCCAGCCCGCCCATGAAGCCGAATCCGGGCATCCGGCGCCCGCCACCGAACTCGATGTGGTAGCCCCGCGCAAAGTCGAGGCGCCCACGCGCCTGCTCCTGATAGAGCCACCACGGCATGTAGAGGTGCATCGCGGACGCGCCGTCGGCGTTGTGCGCTGGCGTGTTCTCGAGCGCAGGAATCTGACCCCCGACACTGGCGCCTACGGTATCCATGATGTACTTGCCGACAACGCCGCTTCCGTTTCCGATCCCGTCGGGAAACAGGCCGCTCTTCGAATTCAGTAGAATACGCGCAGATTCGAGCGCGCTGGCAGCGACGATGACGACGCGTGCGCTCACGTGCTCGTCGAGCCGCGTGGTCCTGTCGATATAGTGTACGCCGGTCGCGCGGCCCTGGGCGTTCACCGTAACCTCTCGCACCATCGCCTCGGTGACGACGTCCAGGTTGCCCGTCGCGAGCGCCGGCGGGATGAGCACCGTGGGCGACTGGAAGTTCGCCTTGATCGAACAGCCGCGGCCGCAGGGTGTCGCGAAGAAGCATGCGGCACGCGAGCGCATCGACTCCTCGGTGACGCGCCGCGCCATGGCGTTGTTGGGCCACAGTTCCCGGGAGATACGCGCCGCGTCCTGCCGTCGCGAAAGAATCGCGAGGTGCGCTGGGATGACGGGAATGTTCAGGTCGCGGCAGTGGTGCTGCGCGAGCAGTTCCGTGGCGCGCGGCGCCGGAGGTGGTAGAAGCACGCCGGGCGACGAAGTAGGGGTGTTCTCCAGACCTTCGTTGGACCCGTAGACCCCGATGAGCGCCTCGGTCTTGTCGTAGTACGGCACCACGTCCTCATACGACATGGGCCAGTCGAAGCCAAGCCCGTCGCGCGAGTAGGGCGCGAAGTCGTACTCGCCCATGCGCAGCGAGATACGACCCCAGTGGTTCGTCCGTCCACCGAGCATGCGCGCGCGCCACCAGCGGAAGTTCGTGCCCTCGGCGCTCGAGTACGGCTCGCCTGGCACCTCCCAGCCCCCGTCGACGGTCGCGTCGTAGAAACCGAACGGCTTCTCGGACGTGCCCGCGCCCCGCAGGGGGGCGTCCTTGGGTAGTTGGAACATGGGGGTCTCGGTGACGGGGTCGTAGTCACGCCCCGCCTCGAGCATGAGCACCTTCACCCCGGAGCACGCCAGCACGTATGCGCACATGCCGCCCGCGGCTCCCGAGCCCACGATGATGACGTCGTATTCCTGCTGGGCTTTTCTCCGCATGCGGCCTCGTATCCGAGCTTCCCTCAGGGTCTCGGACAACTTAGGCCTGGGGAGCGTGAACCGCGCCCCCTAGCTGATGTAGGTCAGCAACTCCGGATCGTAGAGGTCGCCCACGTATTCGGCGTAGCCGTTGAAGAGCCGGGTCGGTATGTACTCCAGCTCGCCGAGCGGCTGCTCCTGATCCTGCCGCCAACGCGGGTGCCTCACATTGGGGTTCACGTTGGAGTAGAATCCGTACTCCTCCGGCCACACGTCGGGCCAGAACGTGGGGGGCTGCTCACGCAGGAACTCGATGCGCACGATGGACTTCGCGCTCTTGAAGCCATACTTCCAGGGGAGCACCATCCGCCAGGGCGCCCCATGCTGCTTGGGTAGAGGCTCTCCGTAGATCCCCGTCGCTACGAACGCCAGGTCGTGGAGCGCCTCGTCCATCCTCAGGCCCTCGTAGAACGGCCACGGGTACCAAGGCTGAGTGAATTGACCGATGGCCTCCTCCGGTCGATCGAAGGAAACGAAGCGCACGTAGTTCGCCGAGGACAGCGGTCGGAACTTCTTTATGAGCTTGCGGAGCGGGTAGCCTACCCAGGGCACGACCATGGACCATCGCTCGACGCACCGATGGCGGTAGGTCCGCCTTTCGAGCCCAAACTCCCGCTCGAACGGAGCGATGTCGAAGGTGCCGGTGACCTCCGCTTCGCCCACCACCTCGACGGTCCATGGCCAGACCTGGAAGGGGCCGGTAAAGCCCCAAATCGAGTTCACTTTGGCGGGGTTGCCGATGAACTCGTAGAAGTTGCTCCAGGTCGCGGCCAGCTCCCTCGTGGTCAAATTGCCGAAGGGTACCGGCGGTCCTCCCCCGCTGGTTGGCGGGTAGAGGTCCGCGTTGGGGTGGGGGCAGATGGTGTGGAACGGATGCGCGGGCGGGTTCGCGTTACAGTCGAACACGTCCTCCCCGAGCACGTCTTCGAGGGTCAACGGCTCGGGCGCGTCCAAGCATCCGGAGATACTCGCTGCCGCCACACCGAGGCCTGCGCGCTTGAGGAAGTCCCGACGGTTGAAGTACACGGCTTCGGGCGTCGCTTCTCGCTCCGGTATCCGCCAACCCGGCGGGATGATCACATTTGCCATCGAAGCACTCCCCCCCGCTAGTTCGGAAGCGTCACCCCCCCGTCTTCCGGATGAGGGCCCACACAGCGGACAGAACCGAGCCACTCACCACGATCGCCGGTGGAGGACCGCTGCCGTTCGGAAACCCCGCCCCTCCTCCGCTCTTGAACGTCGCGAGCGCGAGCCCGGCAGCGCCCGCCGTGAGCGCAAGACCCAACCCTACACTCCTCCCGCTCGAAAACTCCTTCAGCTCGATACTGGACATCTGATCCCGCCCGAGCCGCAGCGTATCGTACAGGATCACCTCCCGGAACGCTCCAAACTCCCGTCGTGTGCGCGTGGCCAATACCAACGTGTCCCCGACCTGCAGCACCTCACCCTCCATCGACACCGACGCGGGCGCGGTGTTTCGGCCATCCAAAGGCGAAGTCACAGGAACCCGCACGCGCACAGTCGAACCGAGCGGAGGCGTGTCGACCACCCGATAGCTGTGGCAGCCGCCCAGAACCAGAACCGCCGCGACCAGAAGCATCGACTCGAAGTTCGGGAGACGCCCCGTCAAAGGATCACCTCGATGACATCCGTAAACAATTGATTGTACTGGTACACGTACCGCCAAGGCACGTCCGGAAAGATGCCCCCAGAAGTATTCACTAGGCCACGCCCGTCGACATCGATGCGCACGTCGACCACGACCGTGTCCGTGGGCGCGGTCGCAACCAGCACGAAGAAGCGACGCTCCAACGAGATGTTGATGATCGTGTCGATCGGCAACACGTGCATCACGGTATCGGAAACAAAGACCTCAACCTGCGTGACGTTGAACTCGTCGACCCCCGCGACGAACTCCTGGGAGTAGATCACGGTTACGACCTGGCCGTCGCTGCCGCTCATGCGAAACGAGATATTCTCGGGTGCCTGGTCCCCGAAAATTTCGCAGGCGGTCACCGATGCGAGGACCGCCGCCACGGCGGCCACTCTCCTGACTGTTTTCATGATTCGCGATTGATAAGGCGGAAGAGGAAAAAAGACGAGGCGCACCCGCACTAGGTACGGATGCGCCCGCCTTCTTCTTACCGTACTGCTGTTACTGCTCAGCCAGCGATTCCATCAACCGCCACAGCCCTGCCCGTTGAGGTTGCAGTTCGCGCGGATCTCGATGATCGTGATCGGCAGCATCTCGCCCGGCGTCAAGATCGCGTCCGAGCCCGACTGCCACTTCGGATCCGTGATGCCCCACCGGTACATATCGGCGAGACGCAAGCCCATGAGGACCAAGTTCACCCGGCGCGTGTGCATCAGCATATCCATATCGCTGACCGCGCCGCCGCTGTCGAACTCCACCTCACCATCCAACGCGCGGATGGCATCGATCTGGGCCTCGAAAGCCGCCACGTCGCCGTTCGCCAACGCGTCCTCGGCCACGATCAACCGCATCAGGCGCTCGGACGTCACCGTCAGTGGAGCGTACTGATTCCCGGAACTGAGGTAGTTGCCGCTCTTCCACTGGTTCAGACGATTGATGAGCGCGAGGTCCGCCACGCCCGACACCGGATCGTTCATGGCGATGCCATCGATGTCGTTCGACGCATCCACCGTGACCAGCGAGAGATCGATCTGGTTCTCCTTCCGCTCGTTGATGTTACCGCACATGTTGCAAGTAACCGTGGCAGCAGAAAAGGTCAGATCGTACTGCCAACCTGCTCCCGTGGCGCCGATCACGAAGTTCGCGTCGGCCAGAGAGCTCGCGAACTTCATCGCCCCACCAACGGTCGCGGTGGGGTTCAGCACGTTCCAGATCGTACGCGACATGCTCGCACGTGCACGAACCGCTCTCGCCTTGACCACGAGGTCGTCCTCACCGAGCGCCTGGAAGCCGCTGACCGCCGCGTCCAGGTTCGAGAGCGCACGATCGAGAACCCCGGCCATGGCCGCCGGACCTACCGGCGCGCCGTCCTCCATCTTGTTGGAGAACGTCATGTCCTCCTGGACCTCACCGGTCACCATCAGGATCATGCCGTTGAACAAGTGCGCACGCGCGAGATCCTTTTCGAACCCGGCGCCATTGGCAGCGTGCTCGGTCAGGATTTCAACCGCATTCTGCGCCATCCACACAGCTTGCCCGAGGCTCGGGAAGGCGGAGTCGAGGAACTCGTTCTCCGGGTTCCCGACGAAGCCCTGATCGAGCTGACCCCAAGCGTCGCGGGAACCGATCCAATACAGCTCATCGGAGGTGACGAGGTAGCCCTCCCAGACATCGGAAATCCCGTTGCTGATTCGATTGAGCGAACCATTGACGACGCCATTGGCGGCCGCCTCCAGCTTGATCGACGCCTCCACCAAGCTGTTCGGGTTGTCTACGTCCAGCAGATTGCACCCCGACAGCGCAACCATTGCCGCCACCGCCATCGCGGGAGCTTTGATTCGATTCTTCATGATCGAGTCTCCCTTAGAAAGTGAAGCGGGTAGAAAAAGTCAACCGCCGCGGGAGCGGAATCGCCCACCCCTCGGTCGAGTTCAGGAAGTTGCAGTCGAGCCCTCCGTTGCAACGCCCGCTGACGTTCGTCTCGGGGTCCATGCCTGGATATATACTGCCCGGCATCCACAGCTTCAGGTTGCGCGCTCCGAGGTTGATCGTAGCGGTGGACAGGCCCCAACCCTCGACGATGTTCGACGGTATCCGGTACGTGAGTGAGAGCTCACGGAGCCGGATCACATTGGCATCGAAAATGCCGTTCAGCCCGCTCATCGGTGCGAGGCCCTCGATCTCCCGGGCCCACGCGACGGCCGCGTCGAGCCGCCCCTGCGCACTGGAAGCCGGATTCGCCATGATCGCATACAGCTCGGCCGCGCGCGGCGTGTTACGGCCGATGACCGCATTCGAGCGGCGGAACATGCCGGACAGGTCCTGGACCTGGACACCGAACCTGTACTCGAAGAGCGCACCGATCTCGAAGTTGTCGGCGAAGGCCAGGTTGAAGCCGGCCGATCCGGCGTAGTCCGGGGTCGGCTTGCCGAGGTGACTGTCGAGCAGGCCCGTGCCACAGTTGTGCGACGCCAAGCCGCCGGTGGGCGTGCCGAAGTCCGAGTTCGCGACCGCGAGCGGCTTGAAGCTGCTCGGGCTACGCGGAACCGCGAAATAGTCCAGCGCCTGCTGCTGCGACGGCTCCGTGCACGAACCGTCGAGGTTCAACGGAATCGCGACGTCGGCCAGCTTCGTGCCGAAGAAGGCACCCGGCGCATAGCCCTCGAGCAGGAAGTTCCTATAACGCGGGTACGAGCCACCCGTCTTGAGCGGCGGAGCGCCACCCAAGCTGGTGATTTCTTCGCTCATCCACGCCGTATTGGCGAACACGTTGAGCGAGAGGCCTTCCCGCTGCACAAGGGCACCACGCACGCTGACCTCGAGACCCTGTCCGACGAGCTCACCGATGTTGACGAGCTGCTGAGCGGTGAATCCGCCCGTCACGGAGAACTGACGGGAGACCAACGCATCCTTGACCGTGCGATCCCAGTACGTGACGTCCACCGACCAGCGGTCGTCGAACAAGCCCACCTCCGCCCCGATTTCCCACTCGGTGGAGACCTCGGGCTTGAGGTCTTTGTTGCCCAGGTTGTCCGGCCGCACACCCGGACCCTCCACGGAAGGCCCCGGACGATACGTCGTGAACTTTGCGAACGCATCCGGCTGGAGGCCGGACCGCCCGATGGCGGCCCGGATACGGAGCGTGGAGAACGTCTCGCTCGTCCAGTCCAGCCCCTGGCTCGGCACGATCGAAATGGAAGCCTTCGGATAGAAGGCGGTCGTGAAGGACTCACCGAACGCGGAGTTCGCGTCCCAGCGGCCACCCACCGTCGTGAAGATCCAGTCGTTGATACCGACCTGGTCCTGCAGGTACCCGCCGATCTGAGTGACCCGCGTCCAGGTCTCACCCGTGCTCTGGTTGGCGAGCGCACCGATCGTCTCCAGGCCCGGGCCCGGGAAGACGGAGCCACCACCACCCGCGCTCTGCCGCTGGCGCAGGAAGCCCTGGCCACCGAACAGGAAGGTGTTCTCGATGTTGTCGCCGAAGTTGCTGATGTAGGAACCCTTGAGGTCCGTAGTGATCTCGCGACTCCGGTCCTCCCGGACGGTGCGGTCTCCGTCGATGGAGTTGCCGCCGAAGCCGTCCACGTGCCAGGCGTACGGCCGGAAGAAGACCCGGTCGTCGGAGGTGAAGTCGAGACCGAAAATACCGTCGAGGCGGAAACCGTCGATCGGCGTGTAGGCGATATTCGTGCTGCCCGCGAAGTGTGAGGAGTTCGCCTTGTTGACCTGATACATCATCTCACGCGTCGTCGCGAACGCGGGCGCACCGTAGTAGTTCGATCCGGTGACTCCGACCTCGGCCTGGGGCGTGGCCCTGCGCAGTTGCGCCATCAGCGCGGAGCTGAACACGCCGTAAATGTTGTTGCCGTTGTCGGGCGTGTGCTGCTCCATGTCGGAGAACAGCGTGTTCACGCCGATGCGGATCTTGGTGCTCGGAATGATCGTGAAGTTCGACGTGATGCCGATACGACGGTTGGTGTCCTTCTCCGGCTCGAGGCCCGGAACCACCGGGTAGTTCTGCGCCGCATCATACGAACCGTCCTCGCTCGACACACGACCCGAAACGAAGTACTGGAACGACTCGACGCCACCCGAAACCGAACCCGAGTAGTTCTGAGCGAATCCGGTCGTCAGCAGCGTGGGAATGAGGTCGTACTCGAAGACCTCATAGGGCGCAGGGCTCACGCCGAAGCGCTGCTGCATACGGCCCGCGATCTCCGCGAGGGTCGCGGCATCGGTCGCGGCGCTGCAGTCGACTGCCTCGCAATCCCTGCCGATGAAGTCCGCATGGGGAAGCATCCGGTCAGTCGGCACATTGAGAGCCGACCAGTCCGCCGTCATGCTGAAGCGAGGGGCACCCGCGCGACCGCGCTTCGTGAAGATCTGGATAACGCCGTTGGACGCCTCGGTGCCGTACAGCGTCGCCGCCGCCGCACCCTTGAGGATCTCGATGCGATCGATCGACTCCGGCGGGATGTCATCGAGGCGGCTGGGGTTACCGGTACCGCTCAACATCACCGCCGAACGATCGATACGAATTCCGTCGAGGTAGATGATCGGCTCGTTGAGCTGCGAGAGACTCGAGGACCCACGAATCCGAATCCTCCCACCCTCACCCGTCGAACCGGACGTGGGAAGAAGGACGACACCGGGCTCACGAGCCGCGAGCATGTCGCTGAACGTGCTGATCGGGTTGTTCCGGAGCTGCGACGCGTCCACCGTGGCGATCGTGTTACCGAGCTTACGCCTCTCGGTTGCGATGCCGGCACCCGTGACCACGATCTGGTCCAGCGCGATCGCGGTCTGGTCGAGCCCGAAGTCGGCAACGGCCGACTCGCCGGAACTGACCGTCACCGTCAGGGCGCCAGAACGATAGCCAACCATTTCGGCCAGGAGCGTGTGCTCGCCTGCCGGCACGTTGAGAAGGAGGAAGCGACCCGCGGCGTTCGTCAGCGCACCGATACCGGTACCGTCGATGTAGACCTGGACCGCCTCTAGCGGACGCCGCGAGGCAGCATCCCGCACCGTACCCACGAGCGTGCCCGTCGTTTGGGCCGCTGCAGAGGTCGGCGCCCATCCGAGCATGAGAGCGAGGGCAAGCACGAGCCCCCCCCTAAACATGCCGGACGTGAGACGTACAGACGTTGCAGATGTCATGTTCGTACTCCCAGCTGATGTTGGACTGTTGCGAACCACCCTTTTATGTACTGCTTATGTACTGCTCGGAACCGACTACGCTCCGCAAGGGTGCAGAGTCATATGCACCTGCACCGCAACCCCGACGTGGAAAGCCCATCACGGGCAACCCAAAGGCAAAATTACCGGATCCCTCAGCCGAGGGACCGGCTTTCACCTACACATCTACACATCTACACATCCACCCTTCCACACCAGCGCATGGCGTCAACATAGGGGTCCGGAGCACACAGGGCAACGCTGGAAGACACAGCTTCCCTAGCGGCCGACGGCCTGTTCCAGATCCTGGAGCATCGCGCGCGAGGCGCCGTGCTGGGGACGGAACTCCACCGCGCGCCGTGCGAAGGGTAACGCGTCAGCCGGCCGGCCGAGCAGAATATAGGCACGGCCGATCTCGAAGTGAGCCACGCCGAGCCCAGGGTCCGCCGCCACGGCCAGCAGGTACGACTCGACGGCGCGCTCGAGGTCGTCGACCTGCCGGTACGTGTTGCCCAGGTTGAAGTGCGCGAGTGCCTCATTCGCATTGAGCCCGATCGCCTCCTGATACGCCTCGCGCGCGCCCGGCACGTCCCCGAGGGAGGCCCGCGCGATCCCGAGATTGACCCACGCCAGCGGCTGCTCGGGTTTCTGCGTCAGACTCCGCTGCAAGTCCCGGATCGCGCTCTCGAAGTCGAGCGACGTGCTGTGCAGCTGAGCGCGAGCCCGCAGAACACGAGGATCGTTCGGGCGCAGCTCGAGCGCTTTCCGATACGCCACGAGCGCCCGATCGGTCTCACCTCGATCACGGTGCCGATCGCCGATGAAGCCGAGCGCCATCATCCACCGGCCGCGCAGTGCCTCGTCGCTGTCAGCGCTCGCCAAGGCCGCGACCAGTGCGGCCCGGATCACCGGGTCATCACCCTGAACCCAGTGAAGCGACGCCAGAGACAGCGCGCGTAGATCCAGGTCGGGGTTGGTGGAGAGGGTGATCAAGTCGTCGACGACGCGCTCGGGGGTCCGATCGTCGTCGGGACGGAGGTACCCCACCAGAAGAGTGCTCAGCGCCTGGAACTGCACGAGGGGATCGACCTCGTCGGGATGCAGCAACATTTCACCCGCCTCAGCCGCGTTACGCGCGCGTAGCTCATCGACCTGGCCCTGGATCGTGGGACGATGAGGCTTCAGCTCTCCCCACCACTCTCGGACCTGACCCTGGAGTTCGAGAGACGAACGCTCCTGGTGACACTGCGCGCAGGCGCCCTCCAACCCGAGATCGGCGTCGAAAACCGGTCGCGGCACGGCGATCGTATGATCGGACCGCGCGAACGCGATCTGGTCGCCGACTTCGGGGTGCTGCAGATACGGCATGTGACACGACACGCAACGACTGCCCTTCGAGTCGGCCGGATGGAACGTGTGCGCCTCGATCGGTTCGAGCTTGCTGGGATGACACGACGTGCACTGCTGATCGTCGAAGGGACTCGCCAAAGGCCTGCGATCCACATCCCAGTACCCCTGGCCATGGGGTTCGTGGCAGCTGACGCAGTCCATCGGACCCCTCAAGTAGCACGCGCTCGCGAGGTGGTTGCCCTGGTACGCGAAGCTGCTCACGCGTCCGTCGGCGAAGTACGGACGATCCCCGAGCACAGGAAACTTGAGCGCGAAATACTGCTCCAGGGGCTCGCCTGGCAGATACCCTTCCCTCAGCACGTCCTTCAGCGCGTGACACTGAAAGCACACGCCCAGCGACTCGTCCTTGCCCATATTGGCGAGGCTGCCGAGGCCGATGTCTCCGTCGGGAGTGAAGCCGCCGGACGCCGCCATCTCCACATGGCGACGCGCCGGCCCGTGGCACGACTCGCAGTTCACCTGGAGCGTCGTATACTCGGTCCGATACGAGCGACGCTCGGTATCGAGCGTGGTGAGGATCTGGCTGCCGTGACATTGCTGGCAGTTCGTGAATCGTTCGACCGTGCCCAGTGGCCTCAGCGGAGGCCAATCTCCGCAGTCCGCCAGAGTCATGTCGGGCGCGATCGGGACCCACCCCCGGTTGCGGCGGCTGCCCGTGTTGCAGAACCACACGCCCTCGGCCGCCGACCAATCCCACGGAAGGAACCGCTCGGTACCGTCGGGGAGGTTCGCGAGAAAGCCCTGTGTGCCGCCTCCGATCATGTGCCCACCACCGATCACCCCACTGACGGTGTAGACCTCCTCCTCGAATCCGTCCTGCCGAACGACGAACTCGTAGCTGCCCGCCGTTACCCGTGGTACCACCGCTGCATCCGCAAATACGATGGAGCGCCCGTCGAACGGCGCGAGAACCACGCCCGGCGCCGGCTCACCCCCGGCCCGGCCGTGCGTGGAAGAGGCCCAGGCGCTGTACTGTTCCTGGTGACAACCCGCGCACGACTCGGCTCCCACGAAGTCGTCGAGAGTCGTGCCCCCCCGCGCCATGGGCGATGGGGGCGGAAACGTCGCCAGCGACGCTACGCCGCCTTCCGATCGCCCTTCACCGGAACAAGCCGCCAGCACGAGCAAAGCGCACGCGATCCATCGTCTCATTGCGGCGTGCCGCCTCATCACCGCCTGCCGCCGGCGCGCGACCATGCCGGACCCTCACAGCCGCACAGCGACCTGATGTGCGTGACGAGCGCGTGGATCTCGTCACGGGTCAACAGCGACCCGAAAGCGGGCATGCGGGCACTCCCGTCCAGCACGTAGGCGCCCGCATAGATGCCATCGAACAGGGTATCGTCCGGGCGGCGTCTCATGAGCTCAGCACTCGAATGAGCGGTGGGTGAAACCGGAAGGTTCGCCGCATTGAAGCCGTCGCCCCGACCCTGGGCACCGTGGCACGAGGCGCAGTGCTTGGCGTACAGCGCCGCACCGGCATCCGGCGCTACGGCGACAGAGGGATGGCCGGCGTCGACCAGCGACGAGTACTCCACGGCAGGCGACGTGCCGCCCAGCTCGAGCAGATACGAGGCCACGCGCCGGGCGTCACGCTGCCCGAGGTGCTGCCCAGGCATTCCCGCCCCGGGCAGGACACGCCCAGGGTCGGTGATGACTTCGAGCACGAACGACGGCTGGAGACGGTCGGCGATACCGTCCAAGGGCGGCCCGATCCGTCCACCGTCTCCGGAGATCCTGTGACAGCCCTTGCACGCGAGCCGCTCTTCCAGCAAGCGCTCCGTCCGCATCACTTGGAACGGAGTGAGCTCGGCCGGCGTCCAAGAGCCCGGCGTGCCCTGAGCCAGCAGGAGAGTCCGGAGCGCCTCGACCTCCTGGGCATCCAGCTCGAAGTCGGGCATGCGCGCACCGGGAGACGCAGGATGTCCGTCACCCCGCACCGCCCCGGGGGCCGCCAGGTACCGCTCGAGCCACTCAGGCCTGACCCGTGCACCCTCACCGCTCAGATCCGGGCCAACCGCCCTCCGAGAGGCGTCGGGATGCTCGTGGCAGCCCGCGCAGCCCAACGAACTGAACACGCGCGCGCCGGCCTCCGCGTCCGCTCGGGGATTGCGTGCAACCGCGGACGCGAGGTCACCCCCAGAAGCGACCTCGGTCCCGAGGTACAGCGCCAACGCCACACGCTCCCCCTCGTGGAGCGAGAAGTCCGGCATGCGCGTCCTGCCGATGTCGGTGCGACGCCGCACTGGATCCGCGAGGTACGCGAAAACGAAGTCGGCTGCCAAGGGATCACCGCTCGAGCCCAGCCCGGGCGTCCGGCTCCTGGCGACGATGGGATCCGGCATGCCCGCGTGGCAGCCGCCGCATCCGAGCTCGTCGGCGATCCGGCGGCCCTCCACTTGCTGGGCGGACAGCGCTTTCGCGCCCGTCGCCGCGACGGTCTCCCATGAGACCGCCCCGAACAGAGCGGAAAGGACCAGGAGGCGGACGGCGGTCGGGCTAGGAATCCGACCCCTCCCCTAATGCGTGCTGATGACTACTGCCCCGTTAGCCGCGAGCGACCCGAATTGGAACTGGGCATCGATCGGGCTGAGGATCTCGATCCTTTGGATGATGTTCGGATCGAGCGTCATCAGGAACTCGCCGGGCCGCGACATGTAGACGCCGTTCAGGAAGATCGCGGCCGGCCGGCAGCCCGCTCCTCCTGCCGACCGTCGGCTCACTTCCACGCACATACTCGCCACGCGCACCCCCGTGAACGGGTCTTCGGTCGTTGTCTCACGTACCCTGAGACCCGGCACGGCCATGTTTTGCAGCAGGTCACCCGCGGTCCGTACGCGCACCAGAAGCGGCTCGATCTCGGCGCGCGTCATGATGTCCAGCCGCTTGCCGACGTTGAGCGTCTCTTCGCCGAACCGACTCCGCGCTGTGACCACCAGCCCCTCGATCTCGAGTGCCCCGGTCGCCATGCGCACCTCGATGCCGACGATCTCCTCACTGAAGACGGTCACCGAGTCCGTGCGCGAGTCGTACCCGAGCGACTCGGTCACAACCAGATGCCGACCTGGAGGAAGATCTGCGAGGATGAACATGCCCACAGAGTCCGTAAGAACCTGGCTACCCGTGCCCAGAACCAGGACCGAGGCGCCCACCAGCGGTGCCCCACTCTGGTAGTCGACGACCTTTCCCTGCAGCGTCCCTTCCTCCGACATCAACAGCAACAAGTCCTGCAGCGATGAGCCGCCCCTTGGAACCGTCAACTGCACGCTGCGGCCCACGCTCATCCCGAATTTCGCCTGGAGTTTCACGGGACGGCCAGCCGGCACAGAGCACATTCGGTAGTAGCCCGCGTTGTCGGTCCGCACCTCTACGGTCGGTGGGTCGCCGAACCTGGGGTCGACGAGCTCTGCCGTGACGATGGCGCGCGGCATCGCCACTCCTGTGAGCGAATCCGTAACGATCCCCGCGATCGCGACACGGTCGCCTCGGCTCTGCTCGGACAGGCACCAGCCCATGAGCAGTGTCCGCTCCGAGGGTACCGCCAATTCCACACGGACTGTTCGATTATCCGAGAAGCTGACCTGCCGCGACGGGGCGCTGACCCCCAGTGCCTGAAGCCTCGGATGAAAGAAGGAGACCCAGTGCTCTCCCGCTGGCACGTCATCCAACTCGAAGCTGCCATCGGCTTCAGACGTCCCCATCGCCGACGTGCCCATGACCACGACGCGCGCGCCAGGCAAGGGGCTCATCGTCGTACTGTCGAACACCGTCCCGCGCAGGAGGGAACCGCCCTCCGTCGTCTGAGCAGAGAGATCGCCCGATCCACAAAGCGCCGCCACGAACGCGGCGGTCGTCAGCCAACCCACCGACCCACTTCTCACATACGTCATACCAACTCCTGCCGCTACCGCCCAAAGACCCTGACAAAACGCGACTGAAAAAGTACACCAACCTCGACCGAGTCGCGAGAGAAACACGGCGCCCGCACGTACTGTTGTACGGATGGGGGCCTTTTTTGTTGCTCTCACGGGGAGGGTGTACCGTAGCAGCTACTCAGTCGCTCGAACGGTACAGCCCCTCCGCCGCCTTGGCCGAAACAGTAATGCCGCGGATCATCGCCGAGCTGAGACCTCGATGCTCCATCTCGTTCAGGCCCGCGATCGTGCAGCCCCGCGGCGTCGTAACCCGGTCGATCTCGCCCTCGGGGTGTGAATCCCCCTTGAGGGCGAGCGCGGCGGCGCCTTTGGCGGTCTGGGCCGCGAGTAGCAGCGCCTCTTCCGGGTGAAAGCCGATCTCGATGCCTCCCTGGGAGGCTGCACGCACGCATCGGAGGAAGAACGCCACACCGCACGCGCACAGAGCAGTGGCTGGTACCATCATCTCCTCTTCGATCACGAGCGTGCGACCCACAGCTTCGAAGAGCTCGGCCGCCTCCGCGAGCGCCGCGGTGTCGCTGTCGTCGGAGCAGAGGCAGGTCATCGACTCGCCTATGGAGACCGCAGTGTTCGGCATCGCACGCACCACGGGCACCGTCGCCCCGAGCGTGTCGCGGAGCTCGCTGATCGAGACCCCGGAAACCACGGAGATCAGACGATGCCGTCCCGCGTCCAGCGCCCCTCGGATCTCTTCGAGCAACGCGCGCAGTTGCTGTGGCTGCACCGCTAGCACGATCACGTGCGAGTCGCGAACGGCAGAAGCATTGTCAGACCCGACGGGATGACCCGACTGGGCCAGCTCTTCGAGCTTGGTTGAGTCGCGCCGGGTGAGCGTGATCTCGGCAGCCGTGAACAGTCGAGCACGTACCCAACCGGTCGCCAACGCCCGCCCCAGATTGCCGACTCCGAGGATCGCGACCCGCGGTGCGTCGCTCACCGCAACTCCCGAAGCTTCACGTTGCGGAACCACACTCGATCACCGTGCTCCTGCAGCCCGATGTGGCCTCGATCGGCCTGACCGTACGCGGGCCACTCGCTGAACTTGCTGTTGCGCACGACTTCGGCCCACTCGTCGCTGCGAAGCTCGTACTCGACGACCTTCGTGCCGTTGAGCCAGTGCTCGACATGTGCACCGCGCACCAGGATGCGGGCTTCGTTCCATCTGCCAGCGGGCCTGACGACACCTCGAGGAGCCGCGTGAAGTCCGTAGTTGGAGCCGGCGCTCGTGATGGGGTCACGCCCGTCGCGGTGCCCCTCGTCGTCGAGTACCTGCATTTCAGGAGCGCTGTGGTAGACCAACTCCTCGCCCTCCGCGGCGCGGTAGAAGATCCCGCTGTTTCCGCCCGGCCCTACCCTCCAATCGATCGACAACTCGAAGTCGCCGAACTGGGCCTCCGTGATGATGTCTCCGCCCGGGCCAATGCGCGTGAGCAGCCCTTCCTCGACGGCCCAGCCCCCCGGCATGTCCGGGCGGTTGTATCCGCGCCAGCCGTCCAGTGACTCCCCGTCGAAGAGAAGCTGCCAGCCGGCCTCACGCTCCGCGTGACTGAGCGTGTTCATCTCCTGAGCGGTCCCGGGGTACGCCAGAACCGCGAGGGCGATCGCGGTCGCCACGAGTCGTCGGATCACAGCGCCCACCCCTCGCGGTATTCGCGCACCAGATACTCGTTCGCGCGCTCCGAATTCGTCACCCTCATGTGCTCGGCGTCGTAGTCGATCTTGAAGCCCTGGCCGGTCCGCAGTGCGACCAACCCCAAAAGCATCACTTCCGTGAGCGGCGCTGCATATGAGAAGGGACAGGTGGCTTCACCCACTCCCTTGCACGCATTCGCCCAGTTCATCTCGTGGCTGTCCTCGATCCGGGTGTAGCTCTGAGGCACCTTGGCGGCGTCTTCGATGAGCCCTTCCGGGAAGAGCCTCGGGTTTCGGCCATAGGTCTCGTGCATCAGCAGCCCCCGCTCGCCTACGAAGATCACCCCGCCCTCACGATTGAGGCGTACTTCCGAGGGGAGTTGTGGGGGTCGCTCGGGCATCAGGCCGCCGTCGTACCAGTGCAGCTTCACAGGGGGCATGAGCCCGCGCCTCGGGAACTCGTAGTGCACGATGGTCGCCATCGGGTACGAGACCGGGTCGTCGCTCGGGCCACCCCACGGCGAGGATGTCGCTTCGATCGACGTCGGATAAGCCAGGTTCAGCGCCCAATACGGATGATCGATGAGGTGGGCGCCCATGTCACCCAATGCACCGACGCCGAAGTCGACCCAGCCCCTCCAGTGGAAGGGGTGATAGATCGGGTGGTACTGAACGTCGCGCGCCACCGGACCGAGATAGAGATCCCAGTCGACGTGCTTCGGGACAGGGAAGTCGGCCCACAGCCCCGCCGCGTGAGCCATGTCCACGGAGCCCGGCCACCATGAGCGATCCGGCGCATCGCGCTTGAAGTCCTCTGGGAACGGCGCCGGGCGCAGGAGACCCTGCGACCAGATGGGGCGGTTCGTCCACACGTGGACCTCCCGCACGTTCCCGATCACTCCCGCGGCGACCCACTCGTTGACGAGGCGTGCATCGTCGCTCGAGTGCCCCTGGTTCCCCATCTGCGTCACGACACCGGTCGACTCCGCCAACTTCTGCAGGATGCGAGCCTCGTGTACCGTGTACGTGAGTGGCTTCTGCACGTACACGTGTTTGCCGGCTCGCATCGCCGCCGCCGCGATGACCGCATGGGTATGATCCGGCGTCGCGATCAGGACCGCCTCGATGTCGCGCTGCTGCTCGAGCATCTCACGGAAGTCCGTGTACTTCGCCGCGCTCGAATACTGCTCCTTCCAGCGCAAACCCTGTTCCCGCGGGGTGCCGTCACCGTTCTTGGTGCGCTCCTCGACCTTGGCGGCGACCAGATCGTGATCGATATCACATACCGCCACGATGTTCTCGGAGCCGAGCTCCTGTGCGTTCTCGCCGCCCACGCCGCCCGCGCCGACGATCGCTACGTTGAGCGTGTCACTCGGCGCTTGATGGCCCACGCCGCCGAGCACTCGACGCGGAACGATCATGGCACCCATGGCGAGCTTCGAGCTGTTCGAGACGAAGTCCCGGCGGGAAATTTCGTCAGACACGGCCCCTCCGTGATTTGAAGATGCAACCGACAAGATCGGTGGCCGGGAGTGGCGACGCTACCTCAGAGGCGCAGACCCTCGACCTCGGCCACCGCGCCCGCGATTCGGGGGCCAGCAGCCCGTGGCAGAAGTACAGCGCAGGGGGGTCGCGGCCCAATAGGTCGTCTCTCCTCCTCGGACCACCGCCTTCGGCGGCGGTGCCCGCTACGGCTACGACTCGTCGTCCTTCCTACTCTTGAACTCGCGAGACCCCCGGGTACCCGCTTGCGGGTGGCGGCCCACTGTACTTCTGCCACGGGCTGCTAAGCTTGATGGGCAGGTGCCGCAGGTGAGACTCGATCAGACGACGCGGCGTCAGCTCCTGGTCGATGATTCGCGCGAGCTCCTCTTCCTTCTTCCACAGGAACTCGAGCGCCCGCGTCTCCAGGTCGAGCATACGCTTTTCGACCGACTCGTTGAGAGCGATCTCCAGGCCGATCGTGCCCGTAGCGCCCATTTTCCACAGAGACTCGCGGTTGTTCGTCACGGCAAGCGAGAACTCGCCGGCCGAGCCGGCCTGTTCGATCGCTGCCGCCGCGTCGCTGATCCTGCGCTCGGAAGCACCGCCGATGTTCTGGTACGCCAAGAGCCGGCGCAGGACGTTTTCGGCGACGTCACCGTGCAGCTCGTACACCTTGTCCGGTGTCCACGGGTCACAGCGCTGACACGGGACTCCTACGCCGAGCCTGCCGTCAGGACCGCGCAGCGGGTACACCCACCACCCCAGGTCGTAGCGAAGAGCCCGGAGCGTGCTGTGGCAGTAGGGGCACGTCTCGCGCCCGTACCACGCCGCCCAACCGAACCGGCGCCACCGCAGGACGTCCGCAACCGGCGTGTCCTCCCAGTCGATCGAGACATCCCAATCCGTCAGCCCGATCATCTCGCCGACGTACGCCATCGCACCGAACGTGTAGGCGGTGACCTTGGAGCGTTTGCTCTCGTACGAAGACTTCCGCTTCCTCAGCTCGCGCCCATATCGCCACCACGCCTGCTCGACGAGTCCAGCCTCACCGACCCGAATGAGCGTGAGCCCACCGGCGTGCAGCAAGGTGATATTGGCGGTGTGCGCGAGCGGTTTGGCGTGGTCCCGCACGATGCGCTCGAGCTCGTAGAGCGCCGCTTCGCGTTCCTCCATGGGGCACAGGTTCCACCTGCGGCAGCCCTCGCAGACCGCCCACAAGCGCCCCTTGACCGGATCGAACGCAATCCTGCGCCCGCGCGTCATGTGCGCGAGCTGACCGTTCTCGGGAAACGGTCTATGGCAGAAGAGACAGCGTGTGAACATCCGCCCCCGGTCGGTCTGCACCCTCAAGTCGTCACCGCGTCCACATCCTCATCCCGTCCACATCCTCACCCCAACGCGACCCTGTACACGTGAGTCCGTGCGTGCCGCACACCTTTCAACACTACCAAGACGCGCATGGCTGAGACAGGTTTCCTGGGTTCCGCCTATCGCGCGGCCGCTATGCACTCCACCTCGACGCGCGCGTCGAACGCGAGTCCGGCCACCGCTACAGCAGAGCGGGCAGGTGGGTCGCTTGGGAAGTACTCCAGATAGACTTCGTTGAACGCCGCGTAGTCGGACATGTCGGCGAGGAAGACGGTGCACTTGACCACGTCCTCCCAACCGGCTCCCGACGCTTCAAGAACCACGCCGAGATTGGCCATCGCCATCCTCGCCTCGGGCTGGATTCCACCTTCAGCGAGGGTGGGCGGGTCCACACCGGGCAGCGCTCCGATCACTCCAGACAGGAAGATGAAGTCCCCACTGCGAACAGCGGATGAGAACACCGAGAGCCGCGCCACGCCCTCGATTTGGATGATCTCCTTGCGAGGCGCCTGGGTCGCTTCGACGCCATCGGCTGCCTGCCCCCGGTCCCTCCGCGCTTCGATCGAGCAGGACGAGCACAGCAACGCGACCAGCAGTGGAGCGGCGAGTCCGCCGCGACGCCATCCATGACCCAATGGCATGGCGCGCGACGACCGGCAAGTTAGCCGCATAAAGTCTTCCTCCGACGAGTGTTGTGAGAAGGGGACAAAGTGCTGCCGGCACGGCGGGGGCGCCACTCCTGCAGACGCGGCTGGCGCATCACCAGCAGCCCGTGGTAAGAGTACAGTGGGTCGCCCACCCGCAAGCAGGTCCTGGGGGGCTCGCGACACCTGGATAAGGAACGACATCGCGTGGAGACACACCTGTGAAGGACCTGTCAGAGCAAACGCTGATGAGCTGCCGATGAACCGCCGCCACTTCGCTCGGCTTTCCTTCGCGGGGCTGGCCGGTCTCTATGGGACGCATGGGCCGAATCTGCCGTTCGGTGCCGGACGCTCTCCCACGAGGCCCTTTCGACAAGAACTGACCGTAGACAGCGCACGACTCGGGCGTAGGATGCGCACCCTCGCCACGTTCGGCGCCAACGATGCGGGCGGCATCGACCGGGTCGCCTTCAGCGACGCGAACATCGAGGCGCTCGACTGGGTCGCTGGACTGTTCGCCGATACAGGATTCACCACCGAGATCGACCTGGCGGGCAACCTGATCGCTCGTAGGGTGGGCACCCAGGCCGATCTGCTCCCGCTGATGTTCGGGTCACACATCGACTCCGTGCCCGGAGGCGGCAACTTCGACGGTCAGGTCGGGTCCATGGGCTCGGTGGAGGTCGCGACCACGCTCGCGGCCGCGGGCCACGCCACGCGTCATCCGCTCGAGATCGCCATCTTCTGCAACGAGGAAGGCGGCAAGACCGGAAGCCGAGCGCTCGCCGGCGAGGTCGAGCCATTCGAGCTCGACATCGAGACGGTCTCGGGGCTCACGATCGGAGAGGGCCTGAAGCGGCTCGGCGGCGACCCGGACCGGCTCAGCGAGGCGCGCCGGCCGAGGGGCTCCCTCGCCGCCTTCCTGGAACTCCATATCGAGCAGGGCTCGGTCCTGGACGCAGACGGCATCGACATCGGCGTAGTAGAAGGCATCGTCGGGATCATGCGCTGGAACGTGACGGTCAACGGCGTGACGAACCACGCCGGTACCACCCCGATGGATCGGCGCGCGGACGCGATGCTCGCCGCGGCCCGCTTCGTCGATGTCGTGCATCGCACCGCCCGCGAGACACCGGGTCGTCAGGTCGCCACGGTCGGCCGGCTCATCGCCGAGCCCGGCGTCCCCAACGTGATCGCCGGACGAGTCCGGCTCACTCTCGAGATCCGCGATCTGTCGATGGAAGGGATCGCGGGGCTGTTCGCGGCAATCCGAGCGCGAGCTGAGAGTATCGCGGCTGAGTCCCATACGACGTTCTCTTTCGACCGATTCTATACGAGCCGAGCCGCGCCGACCGATGAGCGCATCCAAGAACGGGTCGCGAGCGCGGCCTCCGAGCTCGGGCTGTCCGCGCGGCGGATGCCGTCGGGCGCGGGTCACGACGCCCAGAGCATCGCGCTGCTCGCACCGGTCGGCATGATCTTCGTTCCATCGGTGGGGGGGATCAGCCACGCTCCGGAAGAGCACACCGCCGCGGGCGACGTCACGAACGGCGCCAACGTGTTGCTGCGCACGCTGCTGGCGATCGACGAAGCAGGGCTGTAAAAGCCCGCCAGAAGCCTCCTATCCACCTTCCTCGTCGTATACGAAGAGGGAATGTCCGATCACGCGGAACGGCTCTCGAGCCCGGTAGCTCGCAAAGGGATCTCGCCCCTGCAGATACAGCCCCTGGAGGTTGGTCGCGGAGATTACCGTGAACCGAGGCGACGCTTCGGCGGCCGGCGTGCGCTCGTGGTCGAGGCGGAAAAAGCTCGGGAGCGCCACGTACTCGATACCGTAGGCGTCCGGGACCGCGCTCCCGAAATACGAGAGCCGAACGCTCGACACTCCCTCGTCCTCCATGAAGTCCCTCAGCTCGTGCAGGCCCTGACCCCAGTCGAGGTTGGAGTCGACCAGTGCTCGATATGCCGCGTCGCGACCGCCGGCCCAAACACTCGAGTAGGCGAGGAAGTGTGGGTAGACGGAAAGCACCGAGAAGGCCTGGAGAGCAACGAGTCCCACAAGGAGGCCGCGGAGGGGCCGCCCGGACCGACGCCAGACACGAGCTACCCCAACCGCCGCCAGCACCGCGAGCAGCGGCATCATCGGCAGCGCATACCGGAAGCCAGCGTTGAGGTCCGACTGGAGCAGGAACACCCCGAAGACCAGGACTCCGAGAAGCGCCCCCCTGCCACGCCAATCCAACACCGACTCGAGCTTGCGGCCGCGAGCCAACCAGGCCGCGATCAAGCCCGCGGCGCCCAGGCCGAGAATCACCTGGAACGCGGCCGGCGTCTTCAAGAAAAACGCCACCGGGTAGTAGTACCACCATCCGGACGCGCTCGTCTCGCCGAGTAGATACGCGGGCGCCTCGTGCCCCCCGGACGCATGCAGGACCGTCCGCCAGAAATTGAAGCGGAACAACGTGAGCGTCGGGTCGCCCCGGTACAGCACGACGAAGCTCGCATACAGCGCGAAGGCGCCGACCGACAGTGCGACCCCCAGACCTCTCAGCCATTCCCGGTCGCTTCTGTGAGGCCACACGCCGGCGACGATCACAAGAGCGGCCACAGGCACGAGCGCGAGCGCGCTGAGCTTGATTCCGAGCGCGGCCGTCACAGCCAAACCGGCGAGCGCAGCCCGCAGGGGCGTGGGTAGCCTCACCGCGACGTCTAGGGCCCATACAGCCAACAGATAGGCCAGCGCGAGCGGCAGATCATTGTAGGCGACGCCACCGTGCGCCAGCACGTCAGGAGTGAGCGCGGTGAACAGCGCCGCGGCGCTGCCCGCCAACGGCCCCGCGATCCACCAGGCATACGCTCCGGCGACCGCCACCAGCACGGCCACGATCAACGTCCCCACGATGCGCGCCCGAGCGAGCAACTCGGTCGGGTCGTTGCCGAGACGAAAGAAAAGCGCGCGGGCGTAGTCCCAGCGGTCGTCGAAGAGCCACTCACGGTCCTCCGCGGGTCGATCAGGATGCCCGCTGGAGGCGGCCAAGCCGTATGCGTACATCATGAGCGGAGGCTGGTCCGTGACCATGTCCCAGCGTCCCTCCGTAACTCCGCGCAGCCCGCCCGATACGAGAATGATCTCGTCGAACGTGGCAGACGTGTGGCGGGCGCCCAGGTGGGCGAGCACTCCGGCCGCGAGCGCGGCCACCGCGATGACGGTCACGCCGGCGCGGCGCGACACGGTCACGTCAGGATGCCGCCGCCTTCGGGTCGTTCACGCGCTGGAGCAGAGCGAGGCCGATAACGAATAGGACAGCGATCAGCAGGAAGCCGGGACGCTGATTGCCCCTGAACACGAGCGCAGCGCCCCCGAAGAGCAGTGGGCCCATGACAGACGATGACTTTCCGCACAGCGCGTAAAATCCGAACATCTCGGCCTCCTTGCCGTCCGGGATCAGCGAAGACATGAAGGTCCGGCTCGCGGACTGCACCGAGCCGAGTCCCAGCCCAACCATGACCGCCATTCCCCAGAACAGCGTTGGGTTCTGAATGAAGAAGGCAGACACGCTGGCGACGATCCACAGCACGAGCACACCGTTCAGGATCTTCTTGGGCCCATAGGTGTCCGTGGGCTTGGCGAGAGCGAACGCGCCCACGAGGGCGGAAATCTGAACGACCAGAAAGAGAATAAGCGTGTCGTTCGGGGTGAAGCCGAAGGTCTCCGTAGCGACGGTCCCCGCGGTCACGATGATCGTCAACACGCCGTCGATATAGAAGAAGAAGGCGATCAGGAAGTTGCGGAGATCCTTGAGCAGCCACACTTCGCGCACGATCTCGCGAAAGTTGGTGATGCCCCACCGGGCGGCCTGTGGCACGCTCATCCCCCCGCCTTGGTCGCGCGGGAGATAGAAGAATGCCGGGAGCGAAAAGATCAGAAAGAAGGCCGCTACGAGCAGCCACACCACTTGGGTCCGAGTCTCCGCGAAGGGGAGCACCATGAGCAGGCCGAGCGCAGATCCGAGATACCCCACGCCGAATCCCAGTCCAGAGACCCAGCCCTGCTTCTCCGGCGGGGCGATGTCCGGCAGGTAGGCATTGTAGAAGACCAGAGCGCTCTCGAAGCCGACGTTCGCGATCACGAATATCACGAAGCCGGCGACGACCATGCCCGGTTGGAGCGTGGTCATCAGCAGCACACCGATCAGGCAGATCACCGTGTAGGCGAGCATGAACTTCTTTCCGGGCGCCCCCCCGATCGGCAATGGCCCCCAGCAGCGGCGACGTGACCGCGACGATCAACGCCGAAACCGCCACACAGAGTCCCCACCACCAGTTGCCCCGGCCCGTCTCGTTCCCGACAACAGTTTCGGCGTAATAGATCGAGAAGACCGTGGTGGTGATCACCGCCGGATAGACCGAGTTCGCGAAGTCGAAGAGCGCCCACGCACCGACCTGCTTCTTGTTCATCCAGACTCCCACGGACGGAGAAGACGCACACACGGTAGCGATCCGGCGCTACGTACGTCCAGCGGATGGGCCTTCCCACGCCGGTTACGTTTCGTTGGTGAAGAACAGCTCCCCGCGTGTGATCCTCTTCACGCTCTGGCTCCTCGTCTTCTCATCAGCGAGCCAGACGATGATCGTTTCGCCGATCCTCCCACAGATCGGCGACGACCTCGGTATCGCGGACGCGGTTCTCGGCACTCTGGTAACCGCGTACTCGCTGATGGTCGGCATGTTTGCGATCCTCTCCGGTCCGGTCTCGGACAGGATCGGGCGTCGCCGCATCCTGCTCATAGGCTGCGCCGCGATGACAGTCGCACTCGGCTTGCATGGGCTCGTCGACAGCTATGTCTCGTTCCTCGTGGTGCGGGTCTTCACAGGAATGGCCGGCGGCGTGCTCAGCGGAGCCGCGGTTTCGTACATCGGGGACTACTTCCCATACGAAAGGCGTGGGTGGGCGACCGGCTGGGTGATGAGCGGGGCGGCGTTCGGTCAGATCGTCGGGATCCCGATGGGAATGGTGATGGCCGAGCGGTGGGGCTTCCGGTGCTCGTCGCTATGCGGGTCAGTCCCTTCTCCGCTCTGCTGACTGGGCTGGTACGTGACGAGCGGCGGGGTTCCCTCATGAGCCTCGCCGTCGCTCTGGGCCAGCTCGGCTTCGCCCTCGGGGGCGCCGTCTCAGGCCCTCTGTTCGCCAGGGTCGGGTATGTCTCTGACACGCTTCTCGGCGCTGTCTTCGTTCTCGGGATGGGGCTCATCGTTTGGTTCTTCATCCCTGAGCCCAAGTTGGAAGTGGCACTAGCGGCGGATTGAGGCGCGCCCGCCGTCGTCCTATCTTTCCGGCCTTCAAGGGAGGGGTGTACCTACCGTTCACGCCCCGTGAACGTGCCCGAAGACCTCCGAGGAGGCGTTGTTGACCCCAGATTCTGGCACCCCACTGCGCGTGCTCTTCGCCGAGGACGCATTCGACCATGTCCTCCTGCTGAAAGCGTTCCTGCCATGCACCTAGAGTTCGAGCGCGACATCGTCGAGGTTCAGGCGCAGATCGACAAACTGCTCGATCTGGCGGACCGAAAGGGCATCGACGTCGCCGACGAGGTGGAACTCCTGAGAGCCAAGCTCAACGAGCTCAAGGGGCAGACCTACGAGAACCTACGACCCATCGAACAGGTTCAGGTCGCTCGTCATCCCCAGCGTCCGTATACGCTCGACTACATCGAACGAATCTTCACGGATTGGCTCGAGCTCCACGGAGACCGTGCGTTTCGTGACGACGAAGCGATCGTGGGCGGTTGGGCCCGGCTGCGTGGGACGTCCGTGATGGTCATCGGCCACCAGAAAGGCCGGGACATGAAGGACAACCTGCGCCGCAACTTCGGAATGGCGCACCCGGAAGGGTACCGGAAGGCGCTCCGGCTCATGAAGCAGGCGGAAAAGTTCGGGAAGCCCGTGATCACCCTGATCGACACTCCTGGCGCGTATCCCGGCATCGGCGCCGAAGAGCGTGGGCAGGCCGAAGCGATCGCGAGCAATCTGCGCGGGATGGCCCGTCTCCGGACCCCGCTCATCAGCGTCGTGATCGGCGAAGGTGGGTCCGGCGGGGCTCTGGCGCTCGGGGTCACCGACCGCATCTTGATGCTCGAACACTCGGTGTACTCGGTCATCTCCCCCGAGGGGTGCGCGGCGATCCTATGGCGTTCCGCCGAGCATCGCGAAAAGGCTGCGACGGCGCTGCGGCTCACGTCCAAGGACTCGGTGGAGTTCGGCATCTGCGACGAGGTCATTGACGAGCCGCTGGGGGGGGCGCAGGCCGACTGGGACGTCACCGCGCAACGGGTCGGGGACGCGCTGGAGCGTCACCTGAACGACCTGAGCGCGCTGTCCCCCGAGGCTCTGCTCGAGAGCCGGTGGGCCAAGTACGCGGCCATCGGCGCGTGGCACGAGGCCTAGGAACCAGGTGCCGGGCTTCGCTGAGATCAGCTTCAAGGGCACGCGCAAGGACTACTACGCGTATCAAGGCCTCGACCTGCGTCCAGGTCAGCATGTGATCGTCGAGGCCGATCGTGGTGAGGACATGGGTGAGGTGTCCGCGGTCGGGGTGATCGCCGAGAGGAAGTGCTCATCGTCGAGCGGCGGCTGCGCCACCCCCGCCCCCGAACGCCGAGTGCTCCGTTTCGCACGCAGGGACGAAGCCGCGCGGGCGCGAACGCTTCGCACGGACGAGGATCGAGTGCGTTCGGAAGCACGAACCCTCGTCGCGAAGCACGAGCTCAAGATGAAGGTCACCGAGGCCGAGTGGCAGTTCGATCGCAACAAGCTGATCATCTACTTCACCGCGGAGAAACGAGTCGACTTCCGGCAGCTCGTGCGCGACCTAGCCCGCACGTTCCGCACGCGCATCGAACTCAAGCAGATCGGCGTGCGCGACGAGGCCGCGCTGCTCGGCGGCGTTGGGCGTTGCGGCCGGGAGCTGTGCTGCTCGACCTGGCTACCCGAACTCAAGCCGGTCTCCCTCCAGCTCGCCAAGGACCAGCGCCTCTCGCTGAACCCCGCACAGATCAGTGGCTGCTGCGGACGCCTCATGTGCTGCCTGATGTACGAGCACCGTACGTACGTCGAGGCGAGACGGCGGTTCCCCAGGGAGGGACAGAAAATCCGCACCGCGACGGGGCACGAGCGAGTAGCCGCCGTAGATATCTGGAACGAAACAGTCTCGCTCAAGAACGACGAGGGTCAGCGGCGCACGATCTCGCTGGACGAATTGAAGGGCGAGGTCAGCCAGCCACAGCGGGACTCACCGTGACGGAGCCACGGCGGAGGTACATCACCACGCCTATCTACTATGCGTCTGGCGACCCTCACATCGGGCATGCCTACACGACGATCCTCTCAGATATGCTCGCGCGCTTCGAACGGCAGAACGGCACTGACGTCTTGTTCCTCACGGGCACGGACGAACACGGCCCCAAGATCCAGGACGAAGCCGAGCGCCGAGGGATGCAGCCATTGGAGCTGTGCGACCTCATGGCCGAACGCTTCTCAGCCGCATGGACGACGCTCGGCATCTCTCACGACCGTTTCATCCGGACGACCGAAGGCGAGCACAAGTCGATCGTCACCGCGTTCCTGCAGCGCCTCTGGGACCGTGGCCAGATCTATCAGGCTCCGTACTCGGGATGGTACTGCATCCACGAGGAGCGGTTCTGGACCGAAAAGGACCTGGGTCCGGACAGTACGTGCCCCGACTGCGGTCGGACCGTCAGTCATCTGGAAGAGACGAACTATTTCTTCAGGATGAGCGAGTACCAAGAGGCGCTAATCGCACACATCGAGCAGAACCCCGACTGGATCGTGCCGGAGGAGCGGAAGAACGAGGTTCTGGGCTTCCTCCAGAAGCCGCTCGGCGACCTCTCGATCTCGAGACCGAAGTCGCGCGTCAGTTGGGGCATCACCCTCCCTTTCGACGAAGACCACACGGCGTACGTGTGGGTCGACGCGCTGATCAACTACCTCACCGCCTCCGGTGCGATCGATCCGACTCGGCCCGTCGGCGAGCAGGGCTTCGAGGACGTGTCCGGCTCGTGGTGGCCCTGCGACTTGCACCTGGTCGGCAAGGACATCATCACCACACACGCGGTGTACTGGCCGACGCTTCTGATGGGCGTCGGCCTGCCGCTGCCGAGGCAGATCCTGGCTCACGGTTGGTGGCTGGTCGGTGACGCCAAGATGTCGAAGTCGATCGGGAATGTGATCGACCCGCTCGCGTTGAGCGACGACTTCGGTGCCGACGCGGTACGCTGGTATCTCCTCCGCGAGATGCCCACCGGCTCCGACGCCTCGTACACGGCCGAGCGCTTCATGACGCGATACGAAGAGCTAGCGAACGTGCTCGGAAACCTCGCGAGTCGAGTTATCTCCATGGTTGGCAGGTATCGCGACGGGGTCGTCCCGGATGCGCGCGGGACGGGGCTCGACGAGCAGATCGAGTCCACGTTCGCGACCGCGCGGCACGCGATGGAGCGGTACAAAGTGCATGAGGCTCTAGCGGCGGCGATGGACTTGGCGCGGACAGCCAACGGATACGTCGAAGATCGTCAACCGTGGTCGCAGGCCAAAGACCCAGTCGCGGCTTCGGAGTTGGACGAGACGCTGGCGAGCCTGTGTCGGGTGCTCGCGGTTCTGTGTGCGCTCTTCGAGCCCGTGGCCCCTCAGAAGATGGCCGAGCTGGCTGCACGGTTAGGGCTGGGCGCAGTCCCGACGCTGGATGAAGCGCGCGCCGTCTCCTTGGCAGGGCAAACCGTCTCGAAGGGGAATCCCCTTTTCCCCCGCGTGGACCCTGCTTGACCTTTTGGCCTCGGCTTGACGACGAGCGAACGCCGCCTACTTTCCCGTCCGCTAGGCTCCCCAACCTGTGAATCGCTACCAAGGTGCTGAATGACCGGTGATCGGTGGACCTTCCTCGTTGTCCGTGGCGAGGACAGTCCGGTCAAGCAGTACTCGTTCTCCCCTCGCTTCCTGCGCGTCGCGATCGGAGGGGTCGCCACCGGTGCCCTACTGCTCGTGGCGTCTGCGCTGACCGTCGGTCTCGACGGCTATTCGCGTGTCCAGACCAGCCGCCTCGAGGCCCAAAACGAAGCTCTTCGCATCGAGTTCGAGCAGTTTCAACGCCGGATCGATCTTCTCGAGGGCACGCTCGATGAGGTGGCGGCGAACGACGCCCGGTTCCGTGCCATCGCCGGACTCGAATCGATCGATCCCGAAGTCCTGCAGGCAGGTGTCGGCGGCCCGGGGCTCGGTTCCCCCGAAAGTTACGTGCTCTGGTCCGTAGACCCGGTCGTCTCGAAGACCGCGTTCGCGGTCTCGTACGACCTCAACACGCTCGAGCGCCGGGCGCGGCTGCTCTCGGCGAGCCTCGCGGAAGCAACGGATTCGGTGCTCGCGCATCGCGACCTGCTCGAGTCGACTCCATCGATCCTCCCCACAGCCGGGTGGACGAGCAGCTCGTTCTCGACGTCCCGCATGCATCCCATCCACAACCGCCCACTTCCGCACCCCGGCATCGACATCTCGGCGATCAAGGGCACGTCGATTTTCGCGGCAGCCAAGGGTCGAGTGGTCCGCTCCGGCTGGGTCGTCGGGTACGGGCTCACCATCGAGATCGACCACGGCTTCGGATACTCGACGCTCTATGGCCACGCTGCCAAGCTCATCGCACAGCAGGGCCAAGAAGTGACGCGCGGCGACGTGATCGCGCAGGTCGGGAGCACCGGTTTCGCGACCTCTCCGCATTTGCACTACGAGGTGCGTGTGAACGGAGTGGCGCAAAACCCCGCGAAGTTCATCCTGCCTGAACCGGTACGATACTGAGCCGCTCGACAGGTCCCAAAGTTCCCAGGGCGCTCTCGGGCGCCCTTTCTGTTGCCACTAGAAGACTGTTCATGCGGGTTGCCCCGGGCCTACTTCTGCTTCTAGCCCCTCCGCTCGCCGCGCACGCACAGGCAAGTGACGCGGCCTTCGCCCCGGACACGATCGTGCAGATGCCGGGCGGTCCCCGTGTCGTCCTGCTACGCTCCGACCCCGGCGGGGTCGCCGCGCTCAGACTCTCCGTACCGCTCATCGAGAGTGCTGCGGAGGCGGGCGCCGGCCGGATGCTCGCCGCGCTGGCGGAGCACCGCATGCTGGGACCGGCGCGTCAGATTGGCGCCCGCGTCTCCGCCAGCCGGACGCCGTGGGGCCTGGCGTATTCGGTGGAAGGCGCCGAAGTCGATCTCGACTACCTGACGTACTTGCTCCGGCTCGCAACCGCAGAGCCTCGCCCGGAAAGCGGTGTGTTGGAGGCCATCCGGGCTGAGCTCATCGTGGATCTGGAGCGTCAGGCTGACTCCCCGGGCGATCGCCTGCTCGCTGACCTTCGCCGCGCCGCGGCGCCGGAGCTCACGCCTTTGGGGGGATCGCGTGGCTCGGTTCGTCTCCTCAACGAAGCACGGCTACGGGCGGTATGGCGGAGGACCCATCGAGCTCCGTCGATGTCGCTCGTGGCGATGACGTCCGCGAGTCCCGCGGCGCTTCTTGCCATGCTCGAAGCGATCGGTCTCCCAGCGGGCGAAGTGGCGGCTCCGCTGGACGCTCCGGACCCGGGAGGGACGAGCACCGGTCCGCCCCCCCTGCGAAGCTGGTACGGCGAGGCCCGAGTCGATCACGCGGTGGCGGATCCGCACGCGGCGGTCGCCGCGCGCCTCATCTCGCAGAGCCTCGCAGACGTGGGTCCAGGGGTCGAGATCGGCGTCCGTCTCTGGCAGCTCCGCGACAGGACTTTGCTCGTGGTCGCGGGCGCGGCCCGGAGCCGGCGAGCCGCCGCTTCCCTCAGAGAGGCAGTGCAGGCGGCGCTCGGTGACGTTGCGGCTTCGCTCGACGCGCGCGAGGTCGAAGACGCAGTGGATCGTGTGGGCCGCGAGTACCGGACTCGCGCTCGCACGCCGGGAGGTCTCGTCGAGCAGGTAGGCCGCATGGCCGACGGCACGGGTGACCCGTCGGACGCGTCGCGGTATCTCGCCAGGTTGGCTCGCGTGACCGCCGCAAGTCTCACCGCCTACCTCGACGGCCTGGGGACGCCCGTCGTGGTGGAGCTTCTGCCATGAAGGCACGTCACTCGTCAGCCACATCGGGAGCGTTGCTCGCCGCGCTGATCGGCGCCTGCGTTTCGCCCCTTCCAGGCCAATCCACCGCCTACGCCGCGGTGAGCGTCGACGACGGAAACCGGGCCCCGCTCGTCGTCATTGGCACCCGTCTGCCGATCGGTTCGCGGCACGATGCGGCGGGCCTCGAAGGAACCGCGTGGCTGCTCGGCAAGACTCTGGCCGCCCAGACGAACGCGACGCTGGGTGCGGAGGCTGAGGTCACGGTCGATGTCGGCAGGTCGACGACGCTGTTCATCCTGACCGTGCTGCCCAGCGCGTGGCAGGTCGCGTGGGCGACCTTCGAGCAGACTCTCTTCGAAGCGACAGTCGACTCGGCCGCGTTCGAGCGGGAGCGGTCTACGCTGTCCAGACAGCTGCTTTTCCAGAGAGGATCCCCGGCGCTGGACTCCGAGCGGAGGTCGGTGCAGCTCGTGGCGTCGGCTTCCAGCCCATGGGCCCGGCCCGCGCGCGGCACGCGCGAGTCTCTCGAGGCGCTGACGATTCACGACGCGCAACTCCTCCGCCGTCACGAATACTCGGCAGCATCTTCGGTGGTCGCCGCAGTGGGCCTGGGCGACAACCCGGTCTTGCGTGATCAGCCGCCCCGCCTCGTGACCTCCCCGCCCGACGGACCAGCGTGGACCG